>CALIFM010000270.1 GCA_938021685.1 uncultured Gammaproteobacteria bacterium
GCAAGCGGCTAAAATCCAAACCCTCTGCCTTCCAGTGATTAATGGCCTTGCGCGCATCCAAGCATTGGAATTGGCCTACCATTTCATCAATGGTTCTAAACCCTAAGCGGGACATCAATTCGCGCACTTCTTCGGCCACAAAAAAGAAATAGTTAACCACGTGCTCGGGCTGGCCCGTAAAGCGCTTACGCAGCTCAGGGTCTTGCGTGGCCACGCCAACAGGACAGGTATTTAAATGGCATTTACGCATCATGATGCAACCCTCGGCCACCAATGGTGCGGTGGCAAAACCAAATTCATCAGCGCCCAACAAGGCGCCAATCACCACATCACGCCCAGTACGAATGCCGCCATCCACTTGCACCGCAATTCGACTACGCAAATTATTCAGCACCAAGGTTTGGTGAGTTTCAGATAAGCCAATCTCCCACGGTGAACCCGCGTGTTTCAGCGAGGTTAAGGGGCTAGCTCCGGTGCCGCCGTCGTAACCTGAAATAGTGACGTGATCGGCATGGGCCTTGGACACGCCAGCTGCGACCGTGCCGACACCCACCTCAGATACCAGCTTGACCGAGATACGTGCCCGCGGGTTGACGTTTTTGAGGTCGTGAATCAGCTGCGCCAAATCCTCGATTGAATAAATATCGTGATGCGGCGGCGGCGAAATCAGCCCTACCCCAGGTGTAGAATGGCGCACACTGGCAATTTGTTCGTTCACTTTATGCCCTGGCAGCTGTCCTCCTTCACCCGGCTTAGCACCTTGGGCCATTTTAATCTGTAAGTCATCGGCATTGACCAAATATTCGGTGGTTACGCCAAAGCGCCCTGATGCCACTTGCTTAATGGCTGAGCGCTCAGGGTTCATCGAGCCATCTGGCAGAGGATTAAAGCGCTCGGCCTCTTCGCCGCCTTCGCCAGTGTTAGAGCGCCCGCCAATCTGGTTCATCGCCACAGCCAGTGTCGAGTGCGCTTCGTAGGAAATAGAACCAAACGACATCGCACCAGTAGAAAAGCGTTTAACAATTTCTTTGGCTGGCTCTACCTTGTCAAGCGGTACCGGCTTAGGCGCAAAATTAAACTTGAACAAGCCGCGCAAATTAAGCAAGCGCTCTTGCTGCTCGTCCATCTGCTTAGAAAACTCCTTAAAGCTACTCCAATCATTACCGCGCACTGCATGTTGCAAGGCTGAAATGGATTCGTAAGTCCACGCATGCTGCTCGCCGCGCAGACGCACGGCATAATCACCACCCACGTCCAAGTGCTTGCTGTAGAGCGGGTTATGACCATAAGCATGTTGGTGCCAGCGGAACGTTTCATTGGCTATTTCCTCCAGCCCCGCACCTTCAATGGTGGTGGATGTACCAGTGAAATATTTGTCCACAAAGTCGCTAGACAAACCAACGGCGTCAAAAATTTGTGCACCACAATACGACTGATAAGTAGAGATGCCCATCTTCGACATCACTTTTTTCAAGCCCTTGCCTACAGCTTTGATGTAGCGATCACGCGCTTGTTCAAAAGTGAGGTCCTTCTGCAAATTGCGCAACTCAGCATGCAAAGTGTCGATCGCTAGATAGGGGTTAATGGCCTCTGCGCCATAACCCGCCAGTGTGGCAAAATGATGCACTTCCAGCGCCGCACCGGTTTCAACAACCAAGCCAGTTTGTGTGCGCAAGCCTTTACGAATTAAGTGGTGATGCACCGCCGCAGTAGCCAGTAAAGCTGGAATGGCAATGTGATCAATGTCAACCCAGCGATCAGACAACATCAAGATGTTATTGCCTTTAAGCACCAAAGATTCAGCCTTGCGGCAGATCGCGCCTAGGGCGGGCTTCATCCCAGCTGCACCCTTTTCAGCGGAATAACAAATATCGATGGTGCGCGTTAAGAACGCATCAGTGCGGTCTTCAATTTTACGAATTGCCTCTAATTCGCTGTTAGTCAAGATGGGTTGTTTGACCTCCAAGCGCATTGATTTTCCGCTGGAGTCACGGTCCAACAAATTAGGCCGTGGCCCGATTAGTGAAGCCAAGGACATCACCACGTCCTCGCGAATCGGGTCAATCGGCGGATTGGTTACTTGCGCAAAGTTCTGCTTAAAATAAGTAGACAAGTGCTTGGATTTTGACGACAACACCGACGGCGGCACGTCCGTACCCATTGAACCAGTCGCCTCCATGCCCGTTTCTAGCATCGGCCGTAATAAAAACTTAACGTCTTCTTGGGTATAACCGAAGGCTTGTTGGGTTCTCATCAACGTTTTTTTATCTGGCGCCATCGCACCGACCACTTGTGGTAACTCATGCACTTTGATCTGACTTTTATCAAGCCAATCTTGGTAAGGTTTGGAACCCGTCAACGAAGCTTTAAGCTCCTCGTCATCTATAATACGGCCCTGTTCTAAATCAATTAAAAACATCTTTCCCGGCTGCAAGCGCCACTTTTTAACGATCTTTTCTTCCGAAATGTCCACCACACCTGCCTCGGAGGCCATCACACATAAATCATCATCGGTGATCAAATAACGCGCAGGGCGCAGGCCATTGCGGTCAAGAGTTGCACCTATCTGTTTACCGTCGGTAAAGGCCACTGCTGCCGGGCCATCCCACGGCTCCATCAAGGCCGCATGGTACTCATAAAAGGCACGCGCATCCTTATCCATTAAGGTATTGCCCGACCACGCTTCAGGGATCAGCATCATCATTGCATGAGTCAACGAATAACCTGAAAGCGTTAACAGCTCTAAAGTGTTATCAAAACAGGCCGTGTCCGATTGTCTGTCATCAATCAAGGGCCAGATTTTTTCAAGGTCATCGCCGAATAAGTCGCTGGCCATTGAATGCCGACGCGCCGCCATCCAATTTTTGTTACCTCGCACAGTGTTAATTTCGCCATTATGCGCAACCATGCGGTATGGGTGCGCCAACTGCCAAGTGGGAAAGGTGTTAGTAGAGAAACGCTGATGCACCAAGGCCATTGCCGACACCACAGTAGGATCGAGCAAATCAGGATAATATTCGCCTACTTGATCGGCCATTAGCAAGCCTTTGTAATTAACAGTCTGCGACGACAAGGACGTGAAATAAATATCTTGCGCTCCTGCCCAATTGGCCTTACTAAACGCATTTTCAAGCATTTTGCGGATCACAAACAGCTTGCGCTCGAAAGCATCGCGATCGGAGCAGTTTTCACCTTTGCCAATAAAAACTTGTTCAATTACAGGTTCACTCGGTTGCACCGACACACCAAGGCCACTATTTTCAACCGGTACACTGCGCCATCCCAACACGGTTTGGCCTTCGGCACTAATACGTGACTCAATAGCTTGCTTGGCTTGGTCTAAGCTAGCTTCATCCTTGGGCAAAAACACAAACCCAATGGCATATTCGCCCACCGCTGGTAATTTAAAGCCTACTGCTTGACGAAAAAAATCATCGGGAATTTGAATTAAAATACCCGCCCCATCACCGGCCTTTGGATCGGCACCTACAGCACCGCGGTGTTCAAGCCGCTGTAGAATGCTGAGGCCCATATTGACAACATCATGCGTTTTAACGCCTTTTATATTGGCAACAAAGCCAACACCGCATGCATCATGCTCGTTTGTAGGGTCGTATAGCCCTTGTTTTGCGGGTAGGCCATTCATACTCATCCGATACCTCTTTATTATTTTATTTCCTAAAAAACAGCAAGATCGCTAACTTTGGACCAAGCTACTCTTCGCTGCCACTCAAATCTATTTACA
>CALIFM010000271.1 GCA_938021685.1 uncultured Gammaproteobacteria bacterium
TATTCAAAATATTCATAAATTGGTTAATTTCTGAAAATATTAGTTTTATTTTTTTTATTTTTGGCCTTCAAACCGCTTCTAAATATTCCAATTAGTTTTTGAGAAAACCAAATTTCCCGAAAATATTTTTATTTAAAATGGCATCTTTTGATATCTAAAAACTCGTTTTTAGAGAACAAAATATGCCATTTCAAACAAAAATATTTTGGGGAAATTTGATTTTCTCAAAAAATAATTCAAATATTTTGAAATGGCTTAATGTCACAAAAAGGAAAATTTTCAAAAAATATTTTCTGAAAATTTTCATATTTCGAAAAATTCTAAATATCTTCACTTGGCCGTATTCAAGCCTACATCGATAAAGTGGCTGCGGCGCACCCTGAGATCAGCTTTTCAACAGCGGGTTATCTGCGTGACAACCCGCATGTAATCAACACCTTTGTAGCGCGAATTGAAGAGTGCGTGAACGAGGTGAAGGCAGATACTGGGTTGATGGCTGATTTTCAGGCGCGTTTGGCGCGCGGCGAAGTAGATATTCATCATCATCATGCTGAATTTCAGCCTGAAGGAGAAGGTGAGCATCATCACGACCACGACCACGACCACGACCACGACCATAGCCACGGCCATTCCCATAGTCATGGTGGCCACGGCCATCATCATGCGCCGTATGTACATATTGCTCACCCCTTTGGGCCGCGCACCATGATTGATGAAAATGTGTGCTGCTGTTTTATGGGGCAATTCCCTGATGAGGTGGTTGCTGAAGAGCGTGCCAACAAGAAAGCGGCGGGTATTGCAGTGCCAGAGCAGACTCCACAGTGTAAAGTGAGCTGAGCCTAAAGCTTTAGTTATAGATCGTTTTTTGGCAAGCGGCATCTGAGATCAACATTGGTGCCGCGCAGTACTTGCAGTATACTCGCGTTTTTACCACCCACACTAAAATATAGGTGACCCCGCCAAGCTTTGATCAACGTTTTATCGAGCAACTAGATGACCTGTTTGTCTGGCGATGAGATGTACGCCATTTTAAGACGGACCCAGTGGACGAACAGGTGCTGGCCGACATTTTAGACCGCGCCTGCTTGGCCCCATCGGTAGGTAACAGCCAGCCATGGCGGTTGGTACGAGTGAATAGCATGGATAAGCGCGCAGCAGTGATGGAAAACTTCAAAGCATGCAACCACGATGCGTTGCAAGATTATGATGGAGAGCAAGCGAAGACCTATGCGCAGCTTAAACTCGCTGGTTTGCAAGAAGCACCGGTGCATTTGGCGGTGTTTAGCGATGGAGACCCTGAGCAAGGTCATGGCCTTGGACGCAAAACTATGCCCGAGATGCTGTATTATTCCACTGCATGTATGGTGATGAGCCTATGGCTACAAGCGCGTGCGCGTGAAGTGGGTGTCGGCTGGGTATCGATCCTAGAGCCGAAGGTGGTAGGTGATATTCTTGAAGTATCTAGTGAATGGCCATTGATTGCTTATTTGTGCATTGGCTATCCGCAAACACAAGATAATGCCCCTGAATTAGAACGCCTTGGTTGGCAAGCACGCAGCAGTGAAGGGCGTAAAGTGATTATACGTTGAGTAGTGCAGCTATTTATTAAGGCGAAAGGCGTTCAATCATCCACTTTTCACCTTGCTTACGATAAAGAAATCGGTCGTGCATGCGGCCTGCGCCGCCCTGCCAGAACTCAATCGTTTCTGGCGCAATCTGATAGCCTCCCCAAAAAGGGGGTAGCTCAATATCTTTGCCTGCGAACTGGGCTTTATGTTCTTTAAACTGATCCATAAGTTGTTCGCGGTTATCCACCACTCTACTTTGCTGTGAAGCCCACGCTCCCAGCTGACTGTCGCGTGGACGTGATTGAAAATAAGCTAATGATTGCGCCTTGTCCACTTTGCTGATGTGCCCACATACGCGCACTTGGCGCTCTAGTGCAAACCACGGTAAATGCAGGCTTACCTTTGGATTAGCTTCAACTTGTTGCCCTTTGTCACTTTCATAATTGCTATAAAACACAAAACCGTCTTGGTCAAAGCCTTTAAGCAGTACTAAGCGTTGTTGTGGCTGACCATCATTACCTGTGGTTGCCAGACACATTGCGGTGGGTTCGTGCAATTTGGCGTCAATGGCCTGCTGCATCCAGAGAGTGAATTGCTCAATGGGGTCTGCGGATAAGTCTTTACGACGCAGGCCGCCTTGTACGTAATTGCGGCGTAGGTTTTCAAGATTCATAATGGAGCTCAGTGCATCGTTTAAGTGTAGGACATGATCAGATTGTAATAGTAAATGTGTTGTTGCGGCAGAGTGAAATCGAGTATTTTATAAAGTCCAATCAATCGGTGCTTTGCCCTGTGCACTTAAATAGTCGTTAGCTTTTGAAAAATGTTTGCAGCCTAGAAAGCCGCGGTGCGCCGATAGCGGAGAGGGGTGAGGAGCACGTAGCACCAAATGGCGTGTGCTATCAATGCGCTGGCCTTTGGCCTGCGCATAGCTGCCCCAAAGCATAAATACGGTGGCTTCCGTATGTTCATTTAGCAGCGCCACGATACGATCAGTGAAGCGCTCCCATCCCTTGCCTTGATGGCTTGCTGCTTGGCTGTGCTGCACGCTGAGCACGCTGTTGAGCAGTAGCACGCCTTGCTGTGCCCACGGCACTAAGTGGCCATGGGTAGCGGGTGTAATGTTTAAATCATTGTGCAGTTCTTTATAGATGTTGCGTAGTGATGGTGGAATGGCTTGTCCTTCGGGTACCGAAAAACTTAAACCATGTGCTTGACCTGGACCGTGGTAGGGGTCTTGGCCCAAAAGCACTACTTTCACTTGGTCCATTGGCGTGTAATTTAAGGCAGCAAACATTTGTTTTCCAGGTGGATAAACCACTTTGCCGCTAGCCTTCTCTGCGCGTAAAAAAGTCGCTAACTGCTGCATATAATCAGCATCAAATTCACTTTGCAGGTGACTTAGCCAGCTGGGGTGCAGGTCAATGGTGCGTTCGCTCATATGGCGATAGTAGGCTGTGGCTACGCTGTTTGGCAAGAGTAGGCATTGATGGAGTGCTAATTTTGTTTTGTGCTTGCAGTCTGAAGGGGTAATATAAGTGCAGTTTCACCCTGAATTAACATAAAAACTTAACACCAAGTAGGAGACAGCAACATGAAAATTGGTTTTATTGGCCTCGGCAATGTCGGCGGCAAATTGGCAGGCAGCTTGCTGCGCAATAAGTTTGACCTCACTGTGCGTGAGTTGGACAAAAGCATTGCTCAGCCGTTTTTAGACAAAGGCGCAAAATGGGCAGACAGTCCCAAAGAACTGGCACAAAATTGTGATTTGATCATCACCTGTTTGCCTTCACCCGCAGCCAGTGCAGCAGTGATGGAAGCAGATGACGGCATCTTAGCTGGCCTGAGCGAAGGCAAAATTTGGGCGGAGATGAGCACCACGGATGATGCTGAAGTACAGCGCCTTGGCAAAAAAGTGACTGCGCTAGGCGCCGAACCTGTGGACTGCCCTGTATCGGGCGGTTGCCACCGTGCCGCCACGGGTAACATCAGCATTTTTGCAGGTTGCGAGCGCAGTACCTTTGATCGCCTATTGCCGATGCTCACCACCGTGGGCCGTCGCGTGCTGCATACAGGGCCACTGGGTAGTGCGTCGGTGCTAAAAGTGGTGACTAATTATTTAGCGACGGCAAATTTGTTGTCTTGCTGTGAAGCGCTGACTACTTGCAAAGCAGCGGGCATGGATTTGGCCACGGCTTATGAAGCGATTGCGATTTCATCGGGTAATTCTTTTGTACATGAAACCGAAAGCCAAGTTATCTTGAATGGCAGCCGTGACATCAGCTTTACCATGGACTTGGTGTCTAAAGATATTGGTTTATTCCACAGCATTGCTGAGCGCCACAATGTGCCGCTAGAAATCTCGCCATTGATGATCGATATTTTTAAAGACGGCGAAAAACGCTATGGACCACGAGAGTGGTCACCGAATATTATTCGCCGCTTGGAAGATGCTACGGGCTTAGAGGTGCTGGCAGATGGCTTTCCAGCAGAAATGCTAGATGATGAGCCCGAAGAAGCGGGTTATGAGGTAATTCCTAAAAATCGTGTCTAGCTTTAAGGCTTGAGTAAAGCATCAAGGTGTTCATCCAGTGGATGTGCATCCCCAAAGCCCAGCACCAACAAGGCCCCCTCGGGTTGTAGTTGGAACAAATCAAAATCGGGCAAGTTGCGTAGCAGTGCCACGGTGGGGCCTTGTCTGGCTTGCAGTGTTTCAAGAATTGCGTTTTCTTGAGTGCTGTCTTTATTGATTTTAATCACACTGCATTCAAAGCTCAGGCGCAGGCGAGCAAACAACTTTTTACTGTCTCTTTCGTCCTTGATCAACATGGCGTTAGCGCGACCTTGTGCTAAGGTGGCAGAGTGCTGTGCTAATTGACTAACGTATACATAGAAGCAAACTGAGTGTTTCTCTTCACTATGAGATAAGCAGAAAGGGGCATAGCTGATGTGTGGCTCACCTGCTTCGGTTACAGTCGCCAGTAGCAGTGTTTGCTGTGCGTGTATTAATTCACGCGCTTGTACGATGACTTCGGAAGCGATGGATTGGTTTGTCACGATGTTTTAACTAGCGGCACTTAATCGCTCTAGGCCTTTTTCAAGATCGCTAAGTAGGTCATCAATGCACTCCAAGCCTATATTGACCCGGATTAACTGGCCTGTGCCATCCCATGACTTAGCGCTGCGAAATTTGTTCGGAAAAGCAGGCACGATTAGGCTTTCAAAGCCGCCCCAGCTTGCCCCGATGCCAAAGTACTGCATGTTGTCTAGCATTGCTGCGACTGCATCTAAGTTGTCAGTCTTTACTTCAAATGAAAACAAGCCCGATGAGCCCTTAAAATAGCGAATAAAATTGGCATGCCAAGGATTACTTTCTAGAGCAGGGTGTAATACACGACGCACCTCAAGTCGTGCTTCTAGCCACTGCGCTATTTGCAGAGCATGTTTGCTGTGGGTTTTCAAGCGTGTGGGCATGGTGCGTAAGCCGCGCAGTGCCAAGCTTACCTCCTCAGAGCCGACGCATTGGCCGTATAGTAAATAGGCTTCGCGTACTGCCATCCAATTTTCTTCGTCGGTGGAAATCACTCCCATCATAATATCGGAGTGGCCGCCGATATATTTGGTGCCCGCCTGAATCGACACATTGATGCCGTTTTGTACGGCAGGGTAATTAATCGAGGTGGCCCAAGTGTTATCCAGAATGGTCACCAAGCCATGCTTTTTAGCGACTTTAATCATTGCACCCAAGTCTTGTACTTCCATGGTCAGTGAGCTAGGGGCCTCTAGAAAAATAAGCTTAGTGTTGTCCTTGATTAAGTGCTTAATATCTGTGCCGATGTCAGCGGGGTAATAGGTGGTTTCAATTTTGAAGCTTTTTAATACTTGGTCGCAGAAGAATCGAGTAGGGTGGTAGAGACTATCAATTACCAAAATGTGATCACCGCTTTTGACAAAGCCCATGATTGCTGTGGTGATTGCTGCTAAGCCTGATGACACTACCATGCTGGCATAGGCGCCATCAAGCGTGGTCAGCACATGCTCTAGTTCGCGGGTGGTTTCGGTGCCTGCAATGCCATAGCCGGTTTTATTCGGGTCAAGCATATCATCACGTGATTTCATCAAGGCTTCTATCGTCGGGTAGAGCATAGTAGAGCCGCGCGTGGTCGGCGGATTGACAAAGCCCGAGTGGGTATCTTGGCCACGCCCCAAATGTGTACATAAAGTTTCGGGGGCTTGGCTATTATGTTTGGTCGTAGAGTTTGTCATCATCTTTTTAGTTGGCCTGCATGGGCTGAGGTTACTATTGTAAGTTTTTTCGCCCTTAATGCTACTGAAAATGGAGTGCAATCAGTTAGACTAGCGGCATGAATGACTCTCCTTTATATCCACCTGTGGCGGTTTTTGACGAAGGCATGCTCAGCGTGTCCAGCTTACATACCTTACATTACGAGCAAAGTGGTAACCCTGAAGGCTTGCCAGTAGTGATCTTGCACGGTGGCCCTGGTGGCGGCATGCAGGCGAGCTACCGACAATACTTTGATGCCGAAAAATGGCGCATTGTGCAGTTTTCACAGCGTGGTTGTGGTGGTAGCACACCCTTTGCCGAACTTGAGGAGAACACGACTTGGGACTTGGTGGCGGATGTTGAAAAGCTACGCGAACATCTGGGCATCGAACAGTGGGCAGTGTTCGGAGGTAGTTGGGGCTCAACTTTAAGTTTGGCTTATTCGCAAACCCATCCGCAAGCTTGTTTGGCGCTATTTTTACGCGGCATTTTTATGTTGCGTAAAAAAGAAATTGATTGGTTTTATCAAGAAGGCGCTAGCAAAATATATCCCGATGCGTGGGAGCATTATCTTAAACCTATCCCTGAGAATGAGCGCGATGATTTAGTGGCGGCATACCATAAACGCCTCACCAGTGACGATGCGGCGATACGCGAAGAGGCAGCGTTGGCTTGGGCAGTTTGGGAGGCCAGCACCTCTAAATTGATTCAAGATGAAGGCTTGATGCAGCGTTTTGGTGCAGGCAAATTTGCTCAAGCCTTTGCGCGTATCGAATGCCATTATTTCACTAATAAAGGCTTTATGGACAATGAAAATCAGTTGATTGATAACGTTGACCGTATCCGTCATTTGCCATGTGTGATTGTGCAAGGGCGCTATGATGTGGTGTGTCCGCCTGAGTCGGCATGGGAGCTGCATCGTGCATGGCCTGAGGCAGCTTTTCATATGGTGCAGAACGCGGGACATTCGGTGTCAGAAAGCGGTATTGCGAAAAAACTGGTGCAGGCGACAGATTGCTTTGTGAAAAACGGCGCAGTTTGTTAAAGACTGAATCAAAGTTATTGGGTGCTTACCCGTGAACAAAGACCTCAAAAACAAAGATAAGGTGAGTCCGTCAGAGCCGTCGGTTGTTGCAACCGCCCCCAAGGTGGGTGTGCAGATGCAGACTATTGATAGCTGCCATGCAGGGCAGCGGCTAGATAATTATTTGTTATCACAATTAAAAGGTGTGCCGAAAAGTCGCATTTATAAAATTGTGCGTAAAGGTGAGGTACGGATTAACAAAGGTCGGGTGAAGCCCGATTACAAATTACAAGATGGCGATGTGGTGCGTATTCCGCCGGTGCGTGTGGCCCAACCGAACGAAGCGATTAGCCATTTGCCGGGTTGGGTGCGTGCCGCGATGTTGGCACCGATTTTTGAGGACGAGCATATTTTAGCGATCAATAAGCCCAGCGGTTTAGCAGTGCATGGCGGCAGCGGTAATGCTTATGGAGTGATCGAGGCACTGCGTTTTTTGCACCCCGACTGGCCGTTTCTAGAGTTGGCGCATCGCATTGACAGGCAAACATCGGGTTGCTTATTGCTGGCTAAATCACGACCGGTGCTGAATGATTTACACACTCAGTTTCGACGCGAGGGCGAAAGTGAGCTGGAAAAAACTTATTTAGCTTTTTTAACAGGTGCGCCGCTAAGTGAGGTGCGTAGTGTGACGGCTCATATCGCACAGGCACGCAATGCGCAGGGTATAAAGCTTGCAAAAATTGATCCGCAGGGGCAAAGCGCAAAAAGTGTATTTATGCCGCTGCGTAGCGATAAGCAGCATAGCTTTGCTCGCATCATTCTGCACACAGGGCGCATGCATCAAGCGCGTGTTCATGCGCAGTTTTTACAGCGCCCCGTGCTGGGTGATGATTTATACGGCAATTGGCAGGCTAACAAAGCAGCACAGGCCTTAGGGGGTAGTCGCTGCATGTTGCATTCGGCGACTTATCAGTTTGTGCATCCGGTGAGCGGCAGCACGACCAAGGTGAAAGCGCCGCCCAGTGAAGATTTTGTCAAGCTGCATCAAAGCCTGTTTGGCGATGACCTTGGCAGTAGCCTTGGGGAAGCTTAAGGAAGCCGTATGAGTGAGCAACGTTTTGATATTAGTGAGCTTGAAGAGGGGCAAGGCTTGCGCCTTAGTTTGCAGCAAGGTGATTCAGATGTCGCCGCTTTTGCAGTGCGTTTTGATGGGAAAGTGCAGGTGTATGAAAACCGCTGTCCGCACTTAGGGGTAGAGCTTGATTGGGCGCCGGGTGAGTTTATTGATGATGAACTGCAGAAAATCATTTGCTCAACGCACGGAGCCTTATTTGAACCAAGCAGTGGCTTTTGCGTAGCGGGGCCGTGCGCAGGCCAAGTGTTGAATGCCATTGAATTTGTGGTGCAGGACACCACATTAATTATCAAATCAGATGATTAATTGCTTATAGCCAAATAAGTGTTTGGAGTAAGTCGTACTTTTGAACCGGATAGATTTTATGACACAACCCGTAGAGGAAACTACTCAAGATGGCCTTAAAGCACTAAGCCAGCTAGGCCAACAATTATTGGATGAAAATAAGCGCAATCGACGCTTTAAAATTTTCAACCGTTTGTTTTGGCTGGCATTGGTGCTGGCTATTCTAGTGCTACCACAATTTTTTAAAGGAAAATTTGAAGGTGGGCCATTGGGTGAACATGCAGCGATTGTGCAAATGCAAGGCTTGGTGATGTCCGGAGCTGAGATCGATGCACAGCTCATTAACCCGGTGCTGGGCGATGCGTTTTCGGCCAAGCAATCGATAGGGGTGGTGCTTGATATCAACAGCCCCGGTGGTAGTCCTGTACAAGCTGAGCTTATATACGATGAAATTATTCGTTTAAAAGCCGAATTTCCTGATAAAAAAGTGATTGCAGTAATTGGCGATGTCGGTGCATCGGCTGCCTATTACATTGCAGCAGCAGCGGATGAAATTGTTAGTGCTAAAGCTAGTTTAGTGGGATCAATTGGCGTGGTAATAAACGGTTTTGGCGCGGTGGATGCGATGGAGAAACTGGGTATTGAACGGCGCCTTATTACAGCGGGCAGCAATAAAGCGATGCTGGATCCATTCTCGCCGGAAGATGCAGGGCAACGTGCCTACATCCAAAGTGTGGTGGATGAGGTGCACGAGCAATTTATTGATGTGGTTAAAACTGGCCGTGGTGATCGTTTAGGTGACGATGAAGCGTTATTTAGTGGTTTGATTTGGAATGGCTCTAAGGCCATCGAACTAGGCTTAGTGGATCACCTAGGCTCAGTAGATACAGCGGCTTATGATTTGCTAGGTGCAGAGTCTAAATTTAATTACAGTCCTGTCCCGACTTTATGGGAAGAAATTTCAGGTGAGTTAGGTGTGCAGATGGCAGCGGCATTTAAGCGGGTATTTAGCAGCCAAGGTGGGTTGTCGTACTAAATAGTAGCTAAAAAGGGTGTTAGCACAATAACAACGCCGCCACCTTGCGTCCATCGCTAGCTAGAATATTATAGGTGCGACAAGCAGCTTTGCTGTCCATTACCTCAAGGCCAATTTGTTGTTCCACTAGCATTTTGCTAAGCGCAAAGTCTGGAAACACTTGCAACGGTCCAGTACCTAAGATGGCAATTTCAGGGCGAAAGCTGGCAAGTTGCTCAAAATGTTCGGTGCTAAGCTCGCTAAGCTGGTTTAAATTTAAGTCCACTACTTGCTGTGGTGTTACAATCACACCGTGATTAAACGGCTGCTCGTTTATGAGAATAATCCTGTCTTGATAGGAGTGCACTAGTTGGATGCTGGCATCGGTGTTAAGTTGCAATTTCATAATGTTTTTGGCATGAGCCGGTGTGCATAATTAACAATGTAAAGCATTGTAGCAGTCTGTGGCAGCGAGAGCAGCTTAGCAAACTATTTTTACGGTAAATAACAGTGGATGCAATTAAAGTTGGCCTGATTGGCTTAGGCACAGTGGGTGCGGGTACAGTAACGGTGCTTGAACGCAATGCAAATGAAATTGCCCGCCGTGCGGGGCGCGAAATAAAAGTAGTACAAGCGGCGGTGAAAGATATCACCAAGCCGCGTGACTGCGCGCTGGATGAACTTGAGCTAGTTGAAGATCCATTTTTAGTGGTGAATAACCCTGAAGTGGATGTGGTGGTGGAACTCATTGGCGGTGAGACACTAGCTAAAGAGCTCATCCTGCAAGCGATTGCAAATGGCAAACAAGTAGTAACGGCCAATAAGGCCTTGATTGCACTTCACGGTAATGACATCTTCGCCGCTGCGCAAGAGCAAGGTGTGATGGTCGCGTTTGAAGCGGCCGTGGCAGGCGGCATTTCTATTATCAAGGCGATTCGTGAAGGCATGGCTGGCAACCGTATTGAGTGGTTAGCGGGCATTATCAATGGCACATCAAACTATATTTTGACTGAGCTTGAGCAAACCGGTGTGGATTTTGCTGGCGTGCTTAAAGATGCCCAAGATTTAGGTTATGCCGAAGCCGACCCGACTTTTGATATTGAAGGCATTGATGCCGCGCATAAGCTGACTATTTTGGCCTCGATTGCTTATGGTGTGCCGCTGCAGTTTGAGGCGGTGTTCACTGAAGGCATTACTAAGGTGACACACCAAGACGTGCTATATGCCCAAGAACTGGGGTATCGTGTGAAACACTTAGGTATTGCCCGGCGTACTGATGCAGGCTTGGAATTGCGTGTACATCCTACCCTGATTCCACGGTCACGATTGATTGCGAATGTCAACGGCGTGATGAATGCGGTGGTGGTGCGCGGCGATGCTGTGGGATCGACCTTGCATTACGGTGCAGGTGCGGGTGCTGAACCGACTGCTTCAGCTGTGGTGGCTGATGTGGTGGATGTGGTGCGTGCGATGACAGCTGATCCGAATAATCGTGTGCCGCACTTAGCGTTTCAGCCCGGTGCATTGGCCAATCTGCCGGCGGTGGCGATGGATGAAGTGCAGACGGCTTTTTACTTGCGTTTAGAGTTAGCCGACAAGACCGGTGTGATGGCACAGGTGACGGATATCTTGGCAGCGGCCAATATTAATATTAATGCCTTATTGCAAAAAGCTGATGCAACTCAGAGTGAACAGAGCGATACTGCTACGGCAATTATTTTGACCGAACCAACCCGTGAAGGTGACTTTAATGCAGCGCTTGCACAGATTCAGGCATCGGGCAGTTTGGTGGGTGAGGCAGTGACTTTTAGGGTGGAGAGTTTGGCGTAGCCATGCTTGAAGGCAAGGTCAATATTACAGGACGTTGCCTTTGTGGCGGCGTAGAAGTAACGGCCAGCCAGGCTAGCAAAAGTATCAGTGCTTGCCATTGTGGCATGTGCCGGCGATGGACAGGCGGCGCTTTATTGTTGGTCGATTGCGGTGAGCAAGTCAGCATCAAAGGTGGTGATTATATTGCCTTGCACCAAACCTCAGCTGTAGGAGAGCGCGCCTTTTGTGCAGAATGCGGCAGCGGCCTTTACTATCATTATTTTGATAATGGGCATTATTTCGTGCCAGCAGGGTTGTTTGAATTTGATGGGTTCAGCTTGGATCAGCAAATTTTCATCGACGAAAAGCCGCCTTATTATCAATTCTCAAGTTCAACAATAGACAGTACAGGTAAAGAATTCTGCCAACGTAGGCATGGAGCAGATACCATAGAAGTACTGGATAACTATCGCACTTAATTAATAAGGTAATCGCCAATTTTTTATGATCGATCACTTTAATTTACCTGTATCTAACCTAGAGGCTAGCATTACTTTTTACGAGACGGTGATGGCAGCCTTAGATGTGCCGCTGTTAGTTCGAGAAACAGATGCTGTGGGCTTCGGAAAAAGCACTTGGCAATTTGGTCTCGTCAAAGAAGTGCAAGGCTTTGTGTCGCT
>CALIFM010000272.1 GCA_938021685.1 uncultured Gammaproteobacteria bacterium
TTGATGTGTTCGACACGCTGTTTATCCGTCGTGTGCCTGACCCGAATATGATCAAGATACCGGTGGCGTATTTTATTTGTAATGCCGCTGCCCAGCTGAAGGTGACCACTAATGTGGTTGAAGTACGGCAACTACGTGAACGTATCGAGCAAGCCCATCGTGATAAAAATGGCGCAACTTATCCTGATTTCGAAGCGCGCTATGATGATTATATGCAAGAAGTGCTGGAGCAGATTTTTGGCAAAAAATTGCCCAATGATCTGCTAGCTAAAGTGGCAGCCTACGAGATCGAACTTGAAAGCGCGATGATCGTGGTGCGCGAAGAAGCACTGGCATGGGTTAAACAATTGCACCAAGCAGGTAAGCGTATTTTCTTAATCTCAGATATCTATTTACCTGCTAAATACCTTAAAGTGCTCGCACAAAACAAAGGTCTTAGTGACTATGTCGAAGACGTTATCTCTTCGGCCGATAGTTTTAATGCCAAAGCATCCGGTGCTGCTTGGCCCCTAGTCGAGAAGAAGTACAAACTTAACAAAGATAAGTGGCTGCACATTGGTGACAATGCGCATTCTGATTACTTGATGCCGAAAAAATTTGGCATCAAAGCCATGCACTTGCATGACATTGGCGAACACCATCGTTTGTCACTGGCGACACGCTATAATTTCTATGCCGCCAAGCGTGATTTTTGGAAAGGGCGCAATCAAATGCAATGGATGCTGCCCTTGGAAGATGAAAATAAAGACCGATCGCCCTTATATAGCGACGGCTTTGAGTTTTTTGGTTATCTGCTAAGCTATTTTATCCATCGCTTGATGGAGCGCTGCGAGACCGAAAAAATCGAACGCGTCTATTTTTGTTCGCGTGAGGGTTGGCTATTTAAACAAGTTTGGGATGCTATGTTACCCTGGTTTTTCCCACTGGGTAATGGCCCTAAAGCCAGCTATTTATACGTCAGCCGCATGGCGGTAGCGTCGGCCGCTTGCTCCCCTCGCGGTTTGACGCCACTTAATGCACAGGTGGCGCGCTTCCCTAAAGGCAACCGCGATTTTCGCGACATTTGCCGTATTTTTAAATTAAACCCCGAAAAGCTAAAACATCATCTTGAAGCAGTAGGCATCACAATTGAGTCGCCCATTGGCTTTCAAAGCGCTGATTACAGCCAAGATGCGGACCAGAGATTTAGCCAAGTCTTGCAAGATAAGAAGTTTCAGGCTGACGTTAAAAAACAAACCGCCGATAACAACAAAGCTTTCCAGCTGTATCTTGAAAGCGAAGGCTTTTTTGACCAAAAAAAGGTGGCCATTGTCGATATTGGCTGGCTAGGCACGATTCAGCATTATCTATCCGATGCCATTGATAAGCGCCGTGATAAGCCACGTATTTTTGGCTTTGCTATTGGGGCAATCCGTGCCGCACCGTATCGCAATGATGAAAAAAACAGCCTTGAGGGGTTGGTTTTTGATGCCGATCGTTTAAGCTTTTACTCGTCATTGACCAACAATATCAAACCGGTGCTGGAGGAAATTTGCCGTGCACCCCATCCGACTTTAATTGGTTATGAGATTAAAGCAGGCAAACCCAAACCGGTCTTCCGCCACACCGATGATGAAATTGGCCAAGCTGAAATTGCCCAAAGCAAGTATTATGCGCCTTTGCATGAAGGTGTAATTGATTGCGCTAAACGCTATGGCGCCGCAGCGCAAATATATCGATACAGCACTGGTGAACTACGCCCTTGGCTAAACTTTATGTATCTGAGCAAAGTTGCCTTTCCCAAAACAGTGGAGATAAAACGGGTGCGCCACCAAGCCCACCAAGATGATTTTTCTGGCGGCGGCAAACCTTCTAAAAAGGCCATCAAAGAAGACTTATCGCTGTGGACAAGCACAGAGCCGAAATTAAAGTTTAACCCATTTTTGCGCCTTTATTGGTACATCAATAGCGCCTATCGATTTTTGCGGCATTAATCATGAAAACCACTAACAAGCAATACGACTATACGGGCTTAAGCAGCAGCCGCATTGTGGCTAATTTTCTACGCTGGAAAGCCTTGCCCTTCGGTTTTTTGGAAAAAGGCCCAGGAGTGGTTTGGTTACTCACCATCATGGTGCGGCACCGTTTTGGACGTTTACTGGCCACCTTGCAAATCAAGCACCCAGAAAAAGTTGCCAAGCTCCACGCGCTGGTCCGCAAAATCAAGCCCTAAAGAGATCGACATTTAAATGCTGACTAATCTACGGCTTTTTATTTCGGCTTTCGTTATTTTCTTCCTATGCACGATGTATTACGTGCAAGGCATCATATTTCTACCGGAAATGGCAGGACCTGATGCCACTGCACACATCGACATAGCCAAATTTATTGCCGAGAATGACCGCCTACCGGTATTGCCTGACGATGAAGCTGAGCTGCACTTCAGCCCGGGCGGCACCACGCGCGCAACACGGCCTCCGCTCTCCTATGCTTTAGGTGGCTTGGCCACCAAGGTATTGCCAACTGGAACGGTACCGCATCACGCTTATTCACTCGGGTCTGCGGTGTTAATGGCCGGCACCGTAGTGATTATTTTTCTCATGGTGAGCTTTGCTTTTCGCAGGCCAATTTATGGTTTACTGGCTGCCGCATTGGCTGCGCTGATGCCGCAATTCACCTTCATAGCCAGCTATATTAATGACGATAGTAGCGCTATTTTCGCCGGCAGTCTGCTCATAGCAAGCATTCTTTTGCTACTTTTGAAAAAGCCGCTCAATAGTTGGTGCATAGCATTCGTAGCTGCCGCCTGCGGTATCACCATCATCTCCAAACTCAGCGCTTGGCTGCTGCTGCCAATGGTCTTGATCGCTGCACTCTTTCAGATTAAGCATCTTCTGGCTAACTTTCTACGCTACTTGCTTATCTTTTTGCCGGTGTTTATCTTATTTGGTGCGTGGTGGCCAATTTATAACATGCTGACTTATGGCTTTGGCGACCCGCTGATGTTCAATATTGCCAATGAGTTGATCCAGCGACACGACTTAGACCTCTCTGATAATAACGCTAGCGGCTTTGCCAAACTGGGCTTGGGTTATAAAGAACTGCTCTTCGAAAACTATAAAGGCTTTATTGATAATAGCTATCAATCCAGTATTGGCTATCTTGACAACCTTAAGCTACGTCTAAGCCCTATTCAATATGGCTTTTACCTTCCGGTTATTTTCATTGGACTAATTACCTTCGCCCTGCGTTTAGTGCCAAGAATAATGTCCAAGACTAACCACGATGAGCGTCGTATTGGCAGTTCCAAAGATTGGCTGCTTATTGAATTATTGATGATCAGCATTGTGCTATTTCAGTTATTCATGTACACCCGCTTTAATCTGTATCAAGATATTCAAGTACAAGGCAAGTACCTATTGCCCACATTACCGGCTATCTTAATATTATTTATTTCAGGGCTTGATTGGCTACTTAAAGGCATACACCGCCTTGTCACTTTAGTGCCTACATGGGCCAGCCGTTTTGTGCTGTTCTCGCGCGTTACTGTTATTGTTTTATTTTGCGCCACTGTAGGCATGCACTTACATGCGCTTCTAATTCATGTGGTGCCTTTTTATAAGCTAAGCCCAATACAACTAAACATCTGGAAATTTAGACCTCTACCGCTGAGCAATGACATTTATATTAAAGATATACGTAATGGAACTCTGAAAATAGAAAAAAGAAATTGGGTGTTTGAATCTGAGACTGGTGGCGTTTTTATTGTAATGAGCCCCAAAATTTGCGGCAGATTTGGATTGTCGACGATGATGAAAATTCGCCTAGAAGCAGACCACAAAGATTTCATCAGGATATTTATGAATAATGGCCTAGGACATATACACAAGCATTCTGCAACACTTGATTATAAAGCAGGGGACAACGCACTCGTCTACAGCCTCAAAAAAAGTCATTGCGAACAGCTGCGACTTGACATTATGAGCAAGCCCGGAAAAGTAATTATCAAAGAAATTTCATTTGCCAAAGTTGGCTTTGTACCCAAATTCAACTAAGCACCATGCCAGAAATCGAAGCCAGTTTAGACACCGTTAAGCCTGATCGTTTCAGCTCATCGGATGAATATGCGGCGCGCTTTGCAGGTGGCTGGGGCGAATATCTGGTTTGGGCACAAAACCGCATTGTTGAAAGAATGCTGCCTAAGGAAGCAGATAGCATAGTGCTAGATATCGGCGGTGGACATGGGCAATTGCTAAGTTGTTATGCAAGCAACAACTTGAAGGCGACTATATTAGGCAGTGACGCACGCTGCTTTGGGCAAGTTGATTGTGAAAAGCAAACTTGCATAACAGGTGAAATTACTGCTTTACCTCTAGAAGATAACAGCTATCATACTGTGGTGTCGGTCAGGATGATTCCGCACCTAGACGAATGGCAACGAGCCATTAAGGAGATGTGCCGTGTGGCTAGTGACAGCGTGATCATTGAATACCCGCCAAAACTTAGCTTCAATGCATTAACACCGTTATTATTCAGCGCCAAAAAAAAGTTTGAGAAAAACACCCGTACCTATACGCTGTTTAGCCATCAAGAAATTGATGATGAGTTCGCCTTGCACGGCTACGATATCGCCAGCCGGAAATCACAGCTATTACTTCCCTTTGTGATTCATCGCGCGCTGAAGTCTGCGCCGCCGTTGCGCTGGATTGAATCGGCTTGTTGGCACCTTGGATTAACCAAGCTGATTGGCTCGCCCACCATTGTGCATGCGGTTCGCCGCAGTAACTAAGTGGCAACATGAAGATATTGCTGCTGGCTCCGCAGCCATTTTATTCTGAACGCGGCACGCCTATCGCCGTGCTTAATTTGGCCACAGTGCTTGGCCGCT
This sequence comes from uncultured Gammaproteobacteria bacterium, assembly GCA_938021685.1. Lineage (GTDB taxonomy): Bacteria > Pseudomonadota > Gammaproteobacteria > Arenicellales > Poriferihabitantaceae > JAAELZ01. The sequence continues at coordinate 4,868 of CALIFM010000272.1, forward strand.
TAGGCCACACTATCGACCTATTGACTTTTCCGCATGGACATAATGTGATGGTGGACAACACCACTATCCACCGTGTGGGCAGATGGTTACCATTGCTTAAAAGGTTCCCTGTTGGGTTTTCATTTCGCAAACTGGGTCTCGACTGCGTCATGTTGCTTAAAGCTCTGCAATTGTGCAGAAAAAATCGCTATGATGTCATTCATGCAGTGGAAGAGTCGGTGTTTATTGCATTAACCTGCTCAAAGCTTTTTGGCGGCAAAGTTGTTTACGACATGGATTCGTCGATGAGCGATCAACTGGTCGAAAGGTACCCGAAACTATCTTTCATTCACAGCAGCCTTGAAAAGGCCGAAGGCTTCGCAGTCAAGCGCAGCGACCATGTGCTGGCTGTTTGCCAGGCCTTGGCAGACAAGTGCGCACAATACACCGCCCCTACCCCTGTGACGATTATTGAAGACGTCGCCGACAACTGCACCGCTGTTTTCGAACGAGCTACACAAACTAACATGCCAGCCGCTGCGATTGATGATCTGAGTAAAACACTACCGGACTTGCCTACTAAAATGCTGTACGTAGGCAATTTGGAGCACTATCAGGGCATGGGCTTGGTAATTGAAGCAATGGCGCATTCAGCAACGCCAAACTCACTCGGCTGCATTGTCATTGGCGGCGAGCAAAAAGACATTGCGCACTATCAAGCACAAGCCAAGGCGCTTAACATCAGCAATAGAATTGCTTTTTTAGGACCGCGACCCGTAAACGACCTAAGCGCCTATTTGCAACAGGCCGACATTTTGGTGTCGCCGCGCTTAAAGGGCAAAAACACGCCGATGAAAATTTACACCTATCTTGGCGCGGGCAAACCGCTTGTTGCCACCAACATCGCATCGCACACACAGGTGTTAGACGAGCAAACCAGCTGTTTAGTGGCACCGAATGCTGAAGCGATGGCAAGTGGTTTGCAAAAAGTCGTTGCCAAGCCAAGTTATGCAAAAAGCATTGCCGAAGCAGCTCAACAAGCCGCCACGGCGCGCTTTTCATTTGCCACATTTGCAAAACGTATTGAGACACTTTACGCAAGCCTGTGAAACGCGACATAACTAGCATGAGCCAAAACCAATACGATACAGTAGTCGTGGGCGGCGGCATTTATGGCAGTTGTATCGCCGCTTGCTTAGCCCAGTCAGGTTATAAAACAGCCCTTGTTGAAGCACAAGATTTTGGTAGCCAAACCTCAGCTAACAGCTTACGCACCCTGCACGGTGGACTGCGTTATTTGCAGCACTTTAATTTCAAGCGCTTTCAACGCTCAGTGCAATCGCGGCGTTATTTTTTGCAACTAGCCCCGCAACTAATTGAAGCTGTACCGTTTCATTTACCCCTGCAAAGACGGGGCTTAAAAAGCCCGCTAGTTATGCGTGCTGCGCTTAAACTAAGTGACTTTCTAAGCCGCGATCGCAATCATGGCCTTGAGCAGCAGGCTCATCTGCCAAACTCAAGCATCGTCAAGCCCTCAGCTTTGCCAAGCGCATTGCTGGGCAATGATAATTCAAATTATGCCGCTGGCGCGCGCTGGCATGAAGCGATCATTCTTAACAATGAGGCCCTTATTTTAGAAATACTTAAATCAGCTGAACAGGCCGGCTGTGACATGACCAATCATTGCCGAGCGCAGACCTTAGAAATAATCGATAACGAAGTACAAGGTGTTTGGATTGAGGATACACAAAGCCAAAACAAGCACTTACTGCGCTGCAAATGGGTGGTCGATGCAGCTGGGTTTAACACGGGCCAATTTAAGCTAAAGCCTACACCTGACTCTAACAAGCAACCTTTGCAGTGGGCACGTGCCAACAACTTTATCATTAATCGCAGATTATCGAACAAAGGCGCTTTTGGGATCTCCGTGACCGACAGCCTAAAAGACCACCGCGCAGCTGGTAAAGATGACAGCCGTCTTTGCTTTTGCATTCCACTAGAAAACAACACTTTGATTGGCACTTTTTATCAACACCAAGAGGCGGCAAATAATTGTCTTGATTTGAGCGCAGCGGAGAAATCGCGGCTGCTAGAGCAAGTAAATGCTGCCCTGCCCAATGCCAATATTGATCCTTCAGAGATTACCCAGTGGCACAGCGGATGGCTGCCGCTAAAACCGGGTTCCAGTGTAGAGGCCTTCGAGCTTGAAGACCACTCACGCCTTATTAACCATCAAGCTGCAAACAACAGCGGCCTGCTTGAGGTGTATGGGGTGAAGTACACCACCGCACCAGCGGTAGCACAAGACGTAAAGGCCATGCTTGCCAAGCATTTAAAGTCAAATTAATACAAGACCAAAGCACGCACCTTCTTACAAAGACGTGATACGACAAAACAACGCAAATAAGCAACAAAATATAGGCACTTGGTTTAAACTCAAATCACCTTAAATTATAGCTTTGCGCTCAAGTGCATTAATTCCAAGCTAACAATCTAAAATTTTATGCAAGAATCAAACTCATTGGTAACTAAGTTGCTACTAAATGACGGGGAGCTAAACCCCCAGAAACTTGACAATGTGCTGGGGCAGATGATGGGCGCGCAAATTGATTTTGCCGATCTGTATTTCCAACATGCAATCTTTGAAAGCTGGTCTTTGGATGAAAACAAAGTGAAGTCTGGCTCATTTGAGATAGAGCAAGGTGTGGGCGTGCGCGCCATCAGCGGCGAAAAAACTGGCTTTGCCTATTCAGATGAAATAAATAATGCTGCCTTATTGGACGCAGCGCTATCTGCGCGCAGCATTGCTCAGTTAGGTCAAAACAGCCAACAACCCACACCATTTAAAAAAACAGCCACCAAGCCATTATATGTTGACAGCAACCCAATAGAAGGATTGCAAGACGCAGACAAAGTGCTGTTGCTACAAACCGTCAACCAAGCCGCACGTGACGCTGATCCACGCGTAAAAGAAGTAACGGTAAGCTTATCTGGCGGCCGCGAAGTGGTGTTGGTTGCCGCTTCTGATGGTACGTATCAATCTGACATTCGGCCGCTGATCAGGTTGAATGTATCTGTCATTGTTGAACAAAATGGCCGTCGAGAGACCGGCGCAACCGGCGGCGGCGGGCGCTTTAGTTATGATTATTTTTATCAAGAAAACCGCGCTCAAGGCTATGCCGCTGAAGCGGTGCGCCAAGCGATTGTCAACCTTGAATCAGTCGCGGCCCCAGCCGGTGAAATGACCGTAGTGCTGGGCGCAGGCTGGCCTGGCATTTTACTGCATGAAGCCATTGGTCATGGATTAGAAGGCGACTTCAATCGCAAAGGTACTTCTGCCTTTAGTAACCGTATTGGTGAGCGCGTGGCCAGCGACCACTGCACAATTGTGGACGACGGTACCTTGGTTGATCGTCGTGGCTCGCTCAGCATTGATGATGAAGGTACACCGACTGAGAATACAGTGTTAATTGAAAACGGCATTTTAAAAAACTACATGCAAGACAAGCTCAATGCCCGCTTAATGGGCATGAGTCCTACTGGTAATGGCCGGCGCGAATCATACCGCCATCTACCCATGCCTAGAATGACGAACACTTATATGCATAACGGTACGCATAACCCACAAGAGATTATTGAATCGGTAGACAAAGGCATTTATGCCGTCAACTTCGGCGGTGGCCAAGTGGACATCACCTCGGGCAAGTTTGTGTTTAGCGCCTCAGAAGCTTATCTGATTGATAAAGGTAAAATTGGCGCCCCGATCAAAGGCGCAACCTTAATTGGTAACGGGCCAGACGTCTTGACTCGCGTGAGCATGGTAGGCGACGACATGCAGCTTGATACCGGCGTGGGTGTATGTGGCAAAGAAGGCCAAAGCGTACCGGTTGGCGTGGGTCAGCCCAGCATGCGGATTGACGGCTTAACAGTTGGTGGGGACAGTGCATGAACACAAAAAGCTTAAGTAGTCATAGCCAACAAGCGCTTAATAGTGAAGAAAAAAAGATGCTTGAGGCTGCTGAGGTGGCCTTGGCGCAGGCGAAAAAATTAGGCTGTAGTGACGCTGACATTAGCGTAAACCGCGTCAGCGGCACTGATTACACTGTGCGCAATGGCGAGACCGAAACTATCGAACGCAATCAAGAAAAAGGTTTAGATATACGGGTGTATATCGGCCATCAAATTGGTAATGCCTCAACCAGCGATTTGAGTGATACTGCGATCCAAGATACCGTGAAAGCCGCACATTCAATTGCCAAAGTCACTGAAGGCGACCCTTGCTTGAGCTTGGCCGACCCCAAGCTATATGCCATAGAATTTCAGGACTTGCAGCTGCACCACCCACAGGCGTGGTCAGCAGAAGAGATGGCCAAACATTCTCTTGATTTAGCTACCCAATGTGAGGCTGCTGCACTGCAATTTGACAGCAAAATTAGCAATAGTGAAGGCGCTAGTTTCAGCGCCTATGAAGGCAATAGTCTGATGGCTAACAGTAATGGCTTTATCGGCTTTTCACGCGGCACCCGTTATGGCCTAAGCTGTTCAGTCATTACAGGTGAGCGTGACGACATGCAGCGTGATTATTGGTACGATTCGGTGCGCGATTTGCCGGATTTAATGGCCGCTGATGCCTTGGGCGAGAAAGCAGCAAGGCGCGCATTGCGTCGCCTTGGCGCTACCAAAATGGCCACAACCAAGGCACCTATTCTGTTTGATGCGACTGTTGCGCCAAGCCTATTGGGCCACTTAAATGCAGCGATTAACGGCAATGCTGTGTACAAAAAAGCCAGCTTTTTAGCTGAAAAAATCGGTGAGCAGGTATTCGCTTCGCACTTAGATGTGCAACAAACACCGCATTTATTAAAGGCAATGGGCAGCGCACTATACGATTCCGAAGGAGTGCAAACAAAAGACCGCAGTTACATCAATAAGGGCGTGCTTGAAAGCTATATTCTCAGCACCTATTCGGCCTGCAAACTAGGCTTAGAAACTACTGGCAATGCCGGCGGAGTGCGTAATTTACAACTGACCTCAAGCAACACCTTGTCGCGTGAAGCACTCCTTAAAGAAATGGGCAGCGGCTTGCTAGTCACGGAAATGATGGGCTTTGGTATCAACATCGTCACTGGTGATTACTCACGCGGTGCGGCCGGTTTTTGGGTAGAAAACGGTGAGATTCAATACCCTGTGCATGAAATCACTTTATCCGGCCATTTAGCCGACATGTTTAAAAATATTGTTGCCGTTGGCGATGATGTAGACACTCGCGGCAACACCCGTACCGGTTCGGTGCTGCTTGAAGAGATGACTATCGGCGGGAGCTAAAAGTAAGAGGCCAACACTACATAAACTACAGGCAATAAAAAAGGCAGCGAAGGCTGCCTTTTTTGCATGTGCCTTGACCCCAAACTATAAACTCGGGCCAAGCAAATAGCGCCTGTATTAACGCTTTGAGAATTGTGGACGTTTACGCGCTTTGCGCAAACCAATTTTTTTGCGTTCCACCTTCCGGGCGTCACGGGTGACAAAGCCAGCTTTACGCAGTTCAGACTGCAGCTGATCATCATAATCAATCAACGCGCGGGTGATACCGTGCCGAATTGCGCCTGCCTGACCCGTGTTACCACCGCCGTTCACATTAACACGGACATCAAACTTATCAGTCATTTCCAGCAGCTCAAGCGGCTGACGCACGATCATGCGGGTCGTTTCACGACCAAAAAACACATCTAACGGACGGTTGTTGATCGTGATATTGCCGCTGCCGCTTTGAATCATAACCCGTGCAGATGATGACTTGCGTCTACCGGTACCAGTGTAGGTTTGAGTTGCCATAATTATTAATGTGTCGCCTTTAGTATTATTAATGTGTCGCCTTTAGTGTTTGGCTTAGTTGATCTTTAATGTTTCGGGTTGCTGTGCTTGGTGGTCATGTTCAGAACCTGCGTAAACTTTCAGTTTTTTAAACATGGCGCGGCCTAATTTATTTTTAGGTAACATGCCTTTCACTGCTTTCTCGATAGCACGCGTAGGATGACGGTCTAATAAGTCACGCAAGTTCACGCTTTTAATACCGCCTGGGAAGCCCGTATGGTGGTGATAAATTTTATCGTCCATCTTCTTGCCTGTAACCGCAACTTTCTCGGCATTAATGACTACAATATAATCGCCCGTATCAACGTGCGGTGTGTATTCAGGCTTATGCTTGCCACGCAAACGGTGGGCAATTTCTGTCGCTAAGCGACCAAGCACGGCGTTTTCTGCGTCTACGACGTACCAATTGTGTTCAGCATTCTGCGCGTTAGCGGAGTAAGTTTTCATCTGCTTCTAGTTCAATTGAGCTAAGAATTTTGGGCGGCGAATATTACTAAACCTATTAGCAGGACACAAGCCTTTTTAAAACATTAAATGTATGAAATATCAATACGCTGAGACACTAGCTATCAACAGCATTGAAAGAATGTGACACCCAGCCTATTTTTGGATACCCTACTGGGCCGCAACTGTTATCGATGTTAGATTGTTTCAAGATGGATGCACAGCAAAAAATAGCTTGGCTAAAGCTGGCCAACACGCCCAAGATAAACCACGCCAACAAACGGGTTTTAATTGATCACTTCGGCAGTGCTGAAAAGCTTTACGACACCCCTTTTAGTTTGGTGCAAAAAACCATCAATGCCGACAGCACTTTTATGCAGCACTTGGCCTTTGATGTGCCAGATGTGCAATTACAACAGCAGTTGCAACTGCTTGAGCAACACCAAATTCAAATTATCCCCTGGGGGCATGAGCATTACCCTGCTTTATTAGCACAGTTGAGCGACGCCCCAGTAATGTTATTTTGCCAAGGTGATGTGAGTTTGCTTAATGGCCCACAAATTGCCATGGTGGGTTCGCGCAGCGCCTCACCCGGGGGCCTTAAGACCGCGTTTGAGTTTGCCAAGCAATTGGCTCAAGCAGGTATTAGCATTACCAGCGGCTTGGCGCAGGGCATTGATGGCGCCGCGCACAAAGGCGCATTACCCGAAGTGGGCAAAACCATTGCGGTGGTGGCCACGGGCCTTGACCAAGTTTATCCACGCAACCACAACCAGCTTGCTAATCAAATTAGGCAGCAAGGGGTGATAGTGAGCGAGTTCGTGCCGACCACCGGGCCACGGCGTGAATACTTCCCACAGCGCAATCGGCTAATTAGCGGCCTTGCCCTAGGAGTACTGGTAGTGGAGGCAGGCATTCGCAGCGGCAGTTTGATTACTGCACGCCTCGCAGGCGAGCAAGGACGCGAGATTTATGCTATCCCCGGCTCTATTCACTTACCCACTAGCCGAGGTTGCCACCAACTGATTCGTCAAGGAGCCAAGCTAGTGGAAACCACCAAAGATATTTTAGAAGAGTTGCGAAATAGCGTAGATTTATTTGCCATGCTGCCGCAAGATGATACAAATAACGACACCCATGCAACAAATAACCTCAACGCTGATTCTAAAAAGATACTCGATCTGATAGATTTTGCCCCCACAGGCCTTGATGAATTGGCTGAGCAGACGCATATACCCATAGATAAACTCTCAAGTATATTATTAGAACTGGAACTTAGCGGTTTGGTTGCAGCCACCTCTGGCGGGCGTTATCAACGGCTGAAATAAAAGTATTGCTCAGCCTAATTAGCAAGATTTTGCTAAAGCAGCTAAGTCTTAAACTGGTAGTAAGCTAGCTGTGCTAGTATGGCGTTTCGTTATAGAGCGATAAACATGAAAGAAAACGTATTCGACATCCTACTCTACTTGTTCGAGCATTATATGCTTGAGCACACCGAGCAAGAAACGGATGAAGAAACCATTATGATGGAGCTGATGCAAGCAGGCTTTCATCATATTGCCATCGATAAAGCCTTTGATTGGTTAGAAAACTTGGCCATTATGTGCGATGAGCACGAAAGCAACACCCAGCAAATACCGCAATCAAACGCTATGCGCCATTATGCGCCCGAAGAAAAAGAGCGCATCAGCCAACAAGCACGCGGTTTGATCTTATCCTTAGAACAATGCGGGGTACTAAACACCGCTTCACGTGAGATGGTGATTGACCGGCTGATGGCGCTGAACGAACACGATATCGAACTTAATCACGTCAAATGGGTTATATTGATGGTGCTGACAAATTGCACCGATGCCGACACACAGTCCTTAGAATGGACTGAATCTTTGGTACTCGAAGGCCCGCAAGCCGTCTTCCACTAACCGTCCAACACGGACATACCACTCTACCAATATATATTATGGGTAAAAGCCTGATTATTGTTGAGTCGCCCGCGAAAGCGCGTTCTATGCACAAATATCTCGGCAACGAGTTTACTGCCTTGGCATCCTACGGCCATGTGCGTGACTTGCTGCCTAAAAAAGGCGCCGTGGACACCGAAGACGATTTTGCGATGAGTTATTCACTGGTAGAGCGTAATGAAAAGCACGTGCGTGCGATTGCCAAAGAAGCGAAAAAGGCTGAAGCTATTTACTTAGCAATGGATCCGGACCGCGAAGGTGAGGCAATTGCGTGGCATTTACATGAAATTTTAAAAGACAAAGGCATCTTAAAAAAGGACAAGCCCGTATACCGCGTGGTGTTTCATGAAATCACCAAAAAAGCGATTCAAGAAGCGGTATCTAAGCCACGCGAGCTGGCGATTGATATGGTTAATGCGCAGCAAGCACGCCGCGCACTGGACTATTTAGTAGGCTTTAACTTATCGCCGCTATTATGGAAAAAAGTGCGACAAGGCTTGTCAGCTGGCCGCGTGCAAAGCCCTGCTTTGCGCATGATTGTTGACCGCGAAGCAGAGATTGAAAAGTTTGTGCCTCAGGAGTATTGGTCCATTGAAGCTGATACGGTAAAGGGTAAACTACCCATTCTAGGCAAATTGGTTGAATTTCAAGGTGAGAAGATCAAACAATTTAGCATCACCAATGAAAAAGAGGCCAAGGCCACTGAAAGCGCACTGGCCAAGGCGGCCAATGGCGAATTATTGGTCTCCAAGGTAACGAAAAAACAACGCAAGCGTAACCCAGCTGCGCCGTTCACTACTTCAACCTTGCAACAAGAAGCTGCACGCAAATTGGGCTTTAGCGCTCAACGCACTATGCGCACTGCACAAAAGCTGTATGAAGGCATCGACGACACAGGTTTAATCACCTATATGCGAACCGATGCGGTGACTTTAGCAGGCGAAGCAGTGAACGAAATTCGCGAGCTGATTACCAAGCAATACGGCAAAGATCAAGTGCCTGAAGCACCTAAGGTGTACACCAGTAAATCTAAAAATGCACAAGAAGCGCACGAGGCGATTCGCCCTACTTCGGCGATGCGTACGCCGCAATCACTGGCAGGTGACTTGGAAAGCGACCAATTGCGCCTTTATGATCTAATTTGGAAACGCACCGTGGCCTGCCAAATGGTACACGCCTTAATTGACACCGTATCTGTTGATTTAAGCGCAGGCGATGCTGGCATTTTTCGTGCTACGGGCTCAACTGTGCGCAGCCCTGGCTTTTTGGCGGTGTATGAAGAAGGCGAGGATGACGTTAAAAAAGACGACAGTAAAGACAAGCGTTTACCGCCTTTGGAAGAAGGCGAAAAACTCATTTTAAATGCAATTCGCCCAGAGCAACATTTTACCGACCCACCACCGCGCTTTTCAGAAGCCTCTCTAGTGAAGGCGCTTGAAGCCTACGGCATTGGCCGGCCTTCTACTTACGCTTCGATCATCAGCGTTCTAGTACACCGTGAATATGTGACTCTAGAGCAACGGCGATTCTTTCCCACCGACATTGGTAAGGTGGTGGGCAATTTTTTGTCCAAACACTTTACCCGTTATGTGGATTACGATTTTACCGCGCAGCTTGAAGATGATCTTGACGCCATTTCGCGCGGCGAAAAGCAATGGAAACCGTTGTTGCACGACTTCTGGGGTGACTTTAATCAACAAGTAATCGAAAAAGAAGAAACCGTGACCCGCGCCGAAGTAATGCAAGCGCGTGTGCTGGGCACCGATCCAAAATCGGGCAAGCCGGTTTCAGTACGCATGGGCCGCTTCGGCCCCTTTGTGCAAATCGGCACCCGTGATGATGAAGACAAGCCTAAGTTTGCCAGCCTGTTACCGGGACAAAAAGTAGAAAGCCTTAATTTTGACGAGGCGATGGAGCTGTTCAAATTACCGCGCACCTTGGGCGAAACAGAAGACGGTAAAACGGTGGCCGCAGCCATCGGGCGCTTTGGCCCTTATATCCGTTAT
>CALIFM010000273.1 GCA_938021685.1 uncultured Gammaproteobacteria bacterium
TTATACGAACGTGCAGCAAATTAAAGGCTATCAAGCTATAACCTACAAACTTAAGAAGTGATTTAGAATAAAAAATTCACTAATTGCATTTCCAGCACTCTCCACTATCGCATGGATAGTAATATTCCTTACAAATTGGGCAGGGCTGTGCGTCACCCAAAGGCTTGTATGGAGCCCAGCCTTGCCTTAAATAATATATAGACATTGCCTCTTCCCAAGTCGATGCTTCAAATGCGTAAAGCATTAATATTCTATCAGTGTCCCAAGCGTTAAAATTAGGCTCAGTCCCTTTAATCAACATACGATCAAGAGAATCGCTCTGGTTTACCCACACAGAATACTTATTCATGTTCATACCGCCAAAAATCACACCGTCGTTCCCGGCTAAAAAGCCCTAACGCAATTCTTAGCCCTACTATACTCCAACTGAGCAGGTGGCGCCTCTTGAGTTAACGATGAACGAAAACCTCTCTTATGCAATTAATTGATGTTATGTATACAATACTCAAATTATTAATACTGCTCTTCTGGCTCACAAACAGTCTGAACGCCGCCGAGATCATCGGCAAAGTCAGCAACATAAATGGCGGAGGTACTTCCTGATGAAAGAATATTGCTGCTGGAGATGTGACGAGGTGATGCCGTTTTTAGACGAGTAAGAATGGAAGTTGATATCTCCATTGCTTGACAACGCAATGGGCGCGATCATCAAACATAAAAAGAAACATAATTGTGATATACCAACTGCGAGGCTCAACTGTAAACCCGAAGCCACTAAAGCTTTTGAAAAGCTTACAGGAATGCCCGGTGTTCATTTTGAAGTAATGTTTCATCATAGGCTGGCAAGACGCTGAGCAAGCCATAGCAGCTACAGGCGGCGACTGCGTTATTAAAGGCAATATCAACGCAAGGGCGACTGTATCTATCACACACCCTGGGGCAGCAAGTCTTACAAGCGCGCCAAGATCAACACCAGCAAAGGTGAGAAATGATTTTGCAATGAAGCTGAGGCATTAGCCGCTGGATAGCGCGCGCCTTACAGGTAAGGGTTTTTTACTGGAAATTCACCGATAAGGCGGTACATTAGCGGTACAGTCCTTAGTCTTGAAAAGTATGTGATCTGTAAGTCTTTGATTTAATGGTGGCTATGGGTGGATTCGAACCACCGACCCCATCATTATGAGTGATGTGCTCTAAAGGATTCATTAGAATTGATGCCACAATCGTACTCCGCGGCGCGAAATCGCTTGCTTAGATTTTGCAGCTGCCGTTTGGTGTGCTGGCTTCTTTGTGGGGTTTTGAAGTCTGCTTTTGCTGGCGTTGATTTGCCGAAGAAAGTTGCAAGCTTCTCCGGCAAATCAGTGTATTGCTAGATTTGCAATTCCTTTGTAAACGCCTCAAACTGTTCTTTATCAAGCAAGTCGGTGGTGGGCTTGAGTTTGTCTAGCGACCAAGGCACGTCTGCCCAGTGTGAGGGGATCCGCACGTCGAGGTGGTCGGTGTTGATTAGCTCGCCGTCGTATACTTTGCCCTTTGGTTTCGTAAAACTCTTTGAAGTAACCGTGCAGGCGTTCTAGCGAATAGTCTTCACGGGTGAATTGTTCAGGGTTGTCAAGAATGCCATCACCAAAGCGCTCACGCGCTTCAAGCAAGGTCAAATGTGCGTCATCATAAGACTCAAAGATCACGGAATTGTCTTTTGTTAGATAATCCTTACCGCCGCCGCGTAAGCCGTCATAACAAACCACCGGTAGGTGGCAGCACAAGGCTTCTGAGATAACGCGTGAATCGCCCTCGCCGTAAGTAAAAAAACGTGTTTTTATTTGAGTTGAAAACAGCATGAACACTTTGCTCATGTTATAAAACTTGATCAATTGTGCTTGGTTCATGCCAATATCAAGCTCAGGGTGCAAGTAAAGAAAGGCAATTTGCTCCTGTTCCTTGATTGAAAAAGTTTTATAGAAGCGCTCCGCCAATGACGAATCAACGCCGGCTTTCATTTTTTTCTGTGATGGTACGATCAGCAGAAACGTGGCTTCAGGGTCAATTTCCAGTACTTTCTTGATGGAATCAAGCAAAGCAGGGTAGTTTTTAAACTGTACATCACGACCAACGGTGACATAGTCCCAGACTTTGTGCTGGCTTTTGTCTTTGCTGGGCTTACGAAAAGTCGCCGGTATGAAGTTACGGCAGTTAAGCGGGATACGGTGGATCGTAGGACTTAGATTGGGCAGCGTTGATTCAACCGACAATACAAAGTCAACGTAATTGGATGCAAATGGCACCTTGTCCATCTGATACCGAAACTGATAGCCGCCAAAGTGGATGCCGATAAAGTACCTTTTCGATATTTTATCGAGGTATTCTTTTTGATAACCAACCGGGTCAACATCTATTTCTTTGTTTCGCCCAGGAAGGCGCTCGGCCAAATTTCGGCGAATGCGCCCACCAGTAAAAAATCGCCACTCCTTGTGGCTAAAAATGATAATCCCTTTGGTTTCGCCCTCAGGGTGTTTGAATATGTGTGCCATGAGTTATCCTGCTCAGTAGTTCGGTGTGAATCTTGTATTCATCCGGGCTTGTTTAGCCCGATTGCTTGAGTACAGCACCGTGGTTGTTAACAAGGGGTAGGTTTGTTGCCGTGAATGGCTGGCCTCGTAAAGTTTAGGTGTGACGAATGCCTACCACACAACTTTGCGGCGCTAAGAGTATTAAGTCGCAGTAAGGGTTCAAGCGGTTAGCTAATTCGTTCAGCTCGAATCCAATGGTCCGCCCATTCTTCGCCTTTAACGCCAAGTTTGTTAGACTCTGTGACGGTATAACCGTTTTTCTCTAGGGTTTCAATCACGTGCTTTTTAGTTCTAAAGTGATCCCCGTGTCCTCGGTCTGCCCTGAAGTCATGGCATTCAATAGCAAAGCGCTTTATTTTTGAAAAGTCTTCGATGCTATCAAGCACGGCAATTTCAGAACCTTCAATGTTCATTTTGAACATATCGACCTGATCAATGTTGTATTTCTTCTTCAGCTCTTTCCACGGTAAACCAAAGGTTTCAATGTAACCTTTGGTTGAGTCGCCCACCGACGAGTATTTGTATTGGCTTGCCAAAAATATCGATTCCTGGTCAGAAACCGCGAATGGGCAAGCGGTATACTTTCCGGTGCTGTCTAGGCGACTCAGTGTGTTTGCCAAGCACTAATAGACTGATGGCAATATTTCAAATCCGAAGTAGTTGATGCCCGAGGCTTCGTTAGCTAAAAATGCCGCTTCTTCACCGTAGCCTGCTCCAAGGTCAACGACTACGTCGCCTGTTTTTGGTTGATAGCCATTGAAATAAATTTCACGGCATTTCCACAAGTGCTCTCTACGATCAACAAGGTCATGTCGATATTTAACGAACACTTTTTTGTTGTACAAGGAGTAATAGTACATGCCCGTCGATCGGTCAAATTTAACCGTCAGTAGTCTTTCAGAGGTGCGGGAAAGTTTAAGTAATATTCTCTGGAAAAGACTAATTTCTCTTGGTTTTCTTGGGTTTAACATACAATATACCGAATTATTTTTCGAGTGTTAATGATGAATGTGAGTATTATAGGTATAAATGGCGCGCAAGAACATGAAAACTCGAATTCATTTTCTTTGTGGGTTACAGTAAGCTCGACCTAAATGGAATAGAATTTGTTGTCTGTATTGCCTACGAATCTGGGAGCTTGCGGAGTTTATTTGTTTTCTAATCTTTGTTCCGCGAAAAGCGCGCATTAGCAGCGATCGGCAAAACAAACTTTAGAACACCGAGCCGGACTCAAAGACAAAATGACACGTTTATATATCTGGTGGCTATGGGTGGATTCGAACCACCGACCCCATCATTATGAGTGATGTGCTCTAACCAGCTGAGCTACATAGCCAAAGGGGAGGCGGACGATAACCGAATCGCTGAATATTGGCAAGGGCTTCGGGCTTATTTTGTGGCATTTCACGCGTTGTGATCAATCAATGCTAAGCTTAACATATGATTCCGTTTGCTTTGTCATTACGCAATAAGCTGCTTGATGCGGTGCAGTGTTTGGATGGTCAAGTTGTGCGCGGACGTTATGCCCCAAGCCCCAGTGGGCCATTGCATCTAGGTAATATTCAATCAGCTTTGCTAGCCTGGTTGCAAGCGCGCTTGGTAGGTGGGCAGATTGCATTACGCATTGATGATTTAGACACCCCGCGAGTTAAGACAGGCAGTGCAGCACAGATGCAAGATGACTTAGCTTGGCTTGGCTTTGACTGGGATGGCCCGGTGATTTATCAGTCGGCACGCTTGGGTGAATATGAAGCGGCGTTTGAGCGCTTGCAACAGGCAGAGAAAATTTACCCTTGTCGTTGTTCACGAGCGGAAATTCTCAGTGCTGCTAGTGCCCCGCATGAAGCCGGTGCGACAGTGCGCTACCCTGGCACTTGCCGCCAATTAGGTCTTAATCATTTTGATGCTGCCCAGACATTGGCTTGGCGCTTTAATTTGCCTGATGAAGAAGTAGTACTGAAGGACAGTTTAGCTGGCCCGTTTAGCCAACAATTGCAACAAGAAGTGGGCGACGTGGTGGTTAAGCGTAAAGATGGCTTATTCGCCTATCAATTAGCCACAGTGGTGGATGACATCGACCTTGGCATTACTGATGTAGTGCGAGGCGAAGACTTACTTGACTCCGCGCCGCGTCAAGTTGCTTTATTTGAAGCCTTGGGTCATGCCGCACCGCGCTTTTGGCATGGGCCGCTTAAGCTAGATGCACAAGGTCAGCGTATGGCTAAACGTAATGGTAGTGACTCCATCGCACCGCTACGCCAGCAGGGCATAAGTGCGCCTAGTATTATTGGCTTGTTAGCCTATGAAATGGGGTTAATTGGGGAAAATGAATCATTATCACCACAGGCTGTATTGCAAAAACTAAAAGAGAATTAATGGTGGGTTAGCCTTCAGGGCGTTCACGCCACAGTGTGTTATGGAATTGTGTCTGCGCCTCTTCAGGGCGCCCGTTGGTGTAGTAATAAAACGCGAGTGATTTACGATTTGTTCCATCGGGGCAGCGCAATGGGTTAGGGTGACCATGGAAGGTCTCAGAGGTGGTGCTGAATATCACGCAGCGGTTGATAATCGGCGCAATCTTTTGTTCGCAAGCGCTCAAGTCTTTGTCCCATAACTCTAAATGGCCGCCGTATTCGTCCTGCCAGTTTTCATTTAAATACAGAAGCACATTCAGGCGACGATCCAGTCCGGTGCGCGGGTCTTTGTTGTAATCGGCGTGGAGATCAAGTTTGCCACCAGGTAGCATCAGGTGTAGTGCGCCGCCAAAGTAATGCGGATCAGGGATTAATGCTTTGATACCCGTTAATGCCTCAAGAAAATCAATAAAGGTTTTGGAGTTAAATTCATACAACAAATTGCGCAAGCGGTCGGGTACACCTTTGAAGTAAGTGTCTTGCAAACGGCCGAGCTTAAACACTTGGTTGGCGTTGTCAGGCTGTTGGTAGTGCGGGCACTCGGGGCCTGGGAAATCTTTCAGTGCACGCTTGACTACTTTTGGGGGCAAAAAATCATCCAGCACGATGTGCGGATACGGCGTTGCCTCGGTATAACGTGGGTGCATCGCATGGCCGAGCTTGATCAGCTGATCCGGGTCAAAATAAAAATCTTTGGTTCTAAGTCTAAACACGGTTGGAGTAAGAGTGGTTAGTGATTGTAGCTGCCGTGATGATTCAAAGATAATTATATCGCCAATTGGGTGAATTGGTAGATAAAGCTGCAGGCGGAAATAAAGAACGATTTGCGCCAGTCAGCTTTACACAATCTTAAAACTGATAACGCAACGCGATGCCTACTTCATAAGTTACATCCGACCCATAATCTGCAATAAGAGGACTATCTGCCGCTTCACTCAGATAGTTTTCTACTTCTACTTCGCCCAGTAAGCTCCAGTTACGATTGAGCTCATAGGTTGACTCTGCTGATAGGGTGACTGATTTCAGTCCCGATGATGGTTTGTATTGGCTAAACCCAGTGGCCGAAGCTTCAGCAGCTGAGATACCAAATTCAGTATTCATGTGTTCAGCATCTGCGCCGCTTATGTCTAGGCCCAGTCTAACGCCCAGTCGATCACTTAACTCATAATCATGTGCTGCACCTAAAAACCAAACCAGCCCTTTACCTCGGTCCAACAAATCGTATTGCAGCACAGCATAGCCATAGCTATTTCCGAAGCGTCGGGTTGTAGATAGCTGCAGTTCTACCGTATCGTCGACCGATTCTAAGCCTTTTAGAAGGTCTTCTTCTTCTGCTTCACGCCCTTCTTCATACTCTAGCAAGGCGGTAATGCTTGTATCCTCTGACACTTTGCGTGTGTAGCCAATTTCACCTAAAGACAATAACCATTGATGGCCGTTTTCATTGGTGTGGACCGCTTTGAAATCGAAATCTGCTTCCGTTTTATTGTTATCTGATCCAGCGTAAGTCGGTTCAGACTCAATACCGATGGCTACTTCATTTTGCCATCCAGTGTTGCTTTCTAATGTCTCTGCCGATGCGGGCAAGATTAGATGAATTACCAAAACTGTGGCAATAGGCTTGATTATGCTTGGTATAGTCATGATAAATTACTCTTAGTTTTTGTAGTGAATAAGGCTTACACTGTAATTTAATCAGCTAATAACCGCATCCAACATACGTTGCATATGAATAAATTAAAGCATTTCGTCGACGATCCTACAAATGAGTTATTAAAGCGGCTGCACAGCAATGAGCGGCTCGTCATTGGTGTAGCGATATTTCTGACTTTAATCGTTACAGTACTTGATGCAGTTGAAGATTTTGGGCAGAGTGCAAGTGCTTGGAGTATTTTTGCCGACCTTGTCTATATGGGGCTGATGTTCGGTTTGCTTTCTTATTTGTGGATATTTGTGCCATGGACTATTAATCGCAGCCACCGTGAACTTCAAATACGCTTATTGGAAAGCCATAAGGACATAGTAGCATGGCGTGAGAAAGCCAGCGGATTAATTGATGGGCTGAGCAAAATGATTAATGATCAGTTCGATCAGTGGCAGCTAAGTCCTGCTGAAAAGCAAGTAGGTGCACTACTTATAAAGGGCTTGTCGATTAAGCAGATCGGACAGCTTCGTCAAACATCAGACCAAACAGTGCGTCAGCAGGCAGCAGCACTTTATGCTAAGGCAGGTTTAGGTGGTCGTGTTGAGCTTTCAGCTTTCTTTCTAGAAGATCTGCTTTCGCCAATACAGAACACTAAGGCTAAGGCCTAAAGCCATTAGAGGTTAGCTTGGCTGCTTGTCGCTGGTTTTGCGCAGCCACAGCCATAGGCCTAAGGCCAGCATGGGAAGAGTGAGTAGCTGGCCGCGGGTAAGCCAGTCAAAGGCGACAAAACCGATATGCGCATCGGGCTGACGAAAAAACTCAATACCAAAGCGAGCGCAGCCATAGAGCAATAAAAACAACCCCGACACACGCCCCAGTGGGCGCGGCTTGCTGGAATAAAGCCATAAGATGATAAACAGCACCACGCCTTCAAAAAAGGCTTCGTACAACTGCGAGGCATGGCGTGGCTCGGGGCCGGCCAATGGGAAAACCATTGCCCACGGCACGTCGGTGATGCGGCCCCATAGTTCTTGGTTAATGAAATTGGCAGTACGTACTGCAGCGATACCGACGCCTAGTAGTGGTACTAAAAAGTCGGTCACTTGCAGCAAACTACGCTGAGTGTGGCGGCCGTATAGATACATTGCCAAAATTACTCCTAGTGTGCCGCCATGAAATGACATGCCACCTTGCCAAATGTAGAGTATCTCTAAAGGGTGTTGCACGTAATAAGAGAAATTATAAAATAGGCAATAGCCTAGGCGCCCGCCTAAGATGCCGCCCAAGGCCGCATAAAAAACGAAATCTGATACTTCGTCGGTTTTCCAGCCAGAGCCAGGCTTGCGTGCACGGTACAGTGCTAGCGCACCGCCACCTAAAAAAGCCACCAGAAACATCAGCCCATACCAGCGGATGGAGAGGGGGCCGATGGACAAAGCAATCGGGTCGATTTGCGGGTGTACGAGCATAATAGTCCGTTTCGTTTGTTTCGGCTTGACTAGCTTGAATGGGCTAGGTTAAATAATGGTGCAATCATACCAATCCAGCGTAGCCTGCGCATAAATTCTTCACGCTGCTTGGCTGATGGATTTTTGAGTTGTTTAATAACATGAAGTTCATAGTACCCCTATATAAATGAAGGCTTGCTTAAGATTAAATTTAGATCGACGTATAAAATATGATTATTAAAGTGGATGACTTACAGGGCCCAGAGATTGCTCAATTGTTAACACAGCATTTGCAACACATGGCGTCATTGTCGCCGCCAGAAAGCACGCATGCTTTGGATATTGAAGCTTTGCAGCAAGAGGATGTGGTCTTTTGGAGTGCTTGGCAAGATGATGAGTTGATGGGCTGCGGGGCACTTAAACGTTTGAATGCAAGGCATGGTGAGATTAAATCCATGCGCACGGTAGATGCGCACCGACGCAAAGGCGTGGCGGGCAAAGTGTTGCAGCATATTATTGTTGAGGCGCGCGGTGAAGGATATAAGCGTCTGAGTTTAGAAACGGGGTCGATGGAGGGTTTTAAGTCTGCATGCAAGTTGTATGAAGCCTTTGGGTTTAGCTATTGTCCGCCGTTTGGCGATTACATCGAAGACCCTAACAGCGTATTTATGACTTTAGCGTTATAAGAGGCGTGCTTTTTAAGTGAGCGGAAATTGCTGTTGCCAGTCACGTGCGATGTCGATGCGCCGCGCTAGCCAAACTTGGTCTTTGTTACTGACATAATCTAAAAAACGTGCCAATGCTTTAGCGCGGCCAGGTCGGCCTGCCAAGCGGCAATGCAAGCCGACCGACAGCATCTTAGGGGAGTCAATGCCTTCTTCATACAAGGTATCGAAGCTGTCTTTTAAGTAGGTGAAAAACTGATCACCGCTATTAAAGCCTTGCGCACTGGCAAAGCGCATGTCATTGGCATCCAAGGTGTATGGCACCATCAGCAGCGGTTTTTTGTGAAGAGTGTTCCAGTAGGGCAGATCATCAGAGTAACTGTCAGCGCTATAGGTAAAACCCCCATGCTCAGCAATTAATTGCAAGGTATAAGGGCTGCAGCGGCCTAAATAAAAGCCTTCGGGTTTTTGGCCGGTGCATTGTTGATGAATATCGATAGCCTGCTGTAAATGCTCAAGCTCGGTAGTGTTGTTGATAAACTGATAATCAATCCAACGATAGCCATGGCTAGCGATTTCCCAATCGGCTTTTTGCATAGCTTCCACGGCGGCTGGATTACGTTGCATTGCCATCGCCACAGCAAACACCGTGACGGGAATTTGCCGTTCGGTGAACAAACGGTGTAAACGCCAAAACCCGGCGCGTGAACCGTACTCGTAAATGGACTCCATATTGGCGTGGCGCATGCCCTGATAAGCTTGCGCGCCCACAATTTCAGACAAAAATGCCTCTGAGGCTTTATCGCCATGCAGTATATTGTTCTCGCCGCCTTCTTCGTAATTGATGACGAACTGCACTGCCACGCGAGCTTGGTTCGGCCACTTAGGCTTGGGTGGCTGCGCACCATAGCCCAGCATGTCTCTTGGATAGTCCATTGCTTATTTTAGTTTAATTTGTCAGAGGATTACTTTAATCAAAGCGCTGAGGGCTAAAGGCGCTAATATCATGGCATAAGGGTTCGTTGTTCAACAGCTCGGCCACCAGTTTACCAGTGATGCCCGCTAAGGTTAATCCTAGGTGATGATGGCCGAAGGCTAAAACAATATGTGTTGATCGTGGGCTGTGGCCGATAATGGGCAGCGAGTCGGGCATCGTAGGACGAAAGCCCAGCCACTCTTGGTCGGGCTGCGAAGGCAAATCAAGCATTTGGGAGCTAATGCGCTGTAAATAATTTAAACGCCGCTGGTTTTTTTGCTCGCTATAACCAGCGATCTCAACCGACCCAGCCACACGCAGACCTTTGTCCATAGGTGATAAATAAAAGCCGCGCCTATTCCAGGTAACGGGACGATTAAGTAAGTGCTGCAAGCCGTTATATTGCAAGTGATAGCCGCGTTCAGTGTCCAGTGGTAAGTGTGCTATGCCAGTACCATCAATTTGAGTGGAAAACGCCCCTGCAGCCACTACTAGCTTGTCGGCGCTGAAAAGCTCACCATTGTTAAGGTGCAGTGTCACGCCATCTTCATTTGCTTGTACTTGCTTGGTGCGCAGCTTGATGTACTTTCCACCTTGTTGTGTGAAGCAATCAAAATAGGTGTTGCTCAAGGTTTGCGGGTTTAGAACACGGCGGGCTGCTTTGGTCAATAAGCCGCATTCAAACGGCATTTTTAAATTGGGCTCAAGCTCGCGTATCTCATCGCTGTTGATGTAAATCGAATTGATTCCTTGCTGCGCACGAAACTCACGATCGGCTTTGACGGCTTCAAATTCTTGCTTTGTCTTGAATAAGTGCATCATCCCATCTTGTCTTAGCAAATGCTTAGTGTTGCTTAGCTCTAACAAGGGGTTTAGGCCGTCGTAAGTCTTAGTCAAAAATTGCGCCAGCTGGTTTTTAATATGAGCCACTTTGGTAGGTCGGCAATGGGCCAAAAAACGTAGGCTCCATGGCAAGTGCCGCGCAACGTACAATGGGTTAAGTGCCAATGGGCTGTCTTTGGAGAACAACAGGTGCGGTAGGTCTTTAAAGACGCTGGGGCTGTTAATGGGAATGCAGCCGTAATCAGCAATCACGCAAGCATTGCCAGAAGAAGTGCCCGAGCCAGGTGGGCTCGGATCAACCAAGGAAACTTTAAACCCTTTTTTTTGCAACCATAGGGCGCAGCTAAGGCCAATGACTCCTGCGCCGATGATGGCAACATGCTTCTTCTTGTTGGCGCTGCTTGCTGGCATGTTTATAAGCGGTTTGTTTTAGCTTAACTTTAGGGTGGTGATAAGCTTAAGCGAAGTACAGGGCTTAGTACAAGCCCGGCTCTATTGCCTCTTGTAGGCTTAGTGAGTCTACTGCTGTAGCTGTTGTTGTACCCAAGTAATAAATTCCTGCATAGCAACAGATGGACTACGCTCTTCAGGATAAACAATGTAATAGGCAAATTCGGTTGGTTGGACAATACTAAATGGCTTAATCAAGCGGCCTTTGGCTAAGTCATCGCGTACTAATAGGCGGCGTGCTAAGGCTATCCCGTCACCTTCTAGTGCTGATTGCACTGCCATGGCTGAATCGGTGTATACAGGTCCTTTGTTGGGATCAACATTTCGGGCTTTAGCAGTCAAAAGCCACTTGCGCCAGTTACCGTGGCCGTCATCGTGCAGCAAAGTGTGGTGAATAAGGTCATCGGGTTTTTGTATAGGATGGGCGCCGGTCATTAAGCTTGGGCTACACACTGGGGAAATTTCTTCATTCATTAAATGGATGGTGCGTAACCCAGGATAAGTGCCCGCGCCATAACGAATGGCGAGATCGATATCTTCATTTTGGAAGCTACTTAGCCTGCGAGAAGGAGCAAGGCGTAAATCAATTTCAGGGTGGCTT
>CALIFM010000274.1 GCA_938021685.1 uncultured Gammaproteobacteria bacterium
TTAAAAGAGCCTTTTTATATCGTTTGCGGCTTTGGTGATACGGGCGAATCACTGGTTAATACATTTCAGCATGTTAATCAACGCACAGTCGTCATTGACAACACTAAAAGCCGAATTGACCATATAGATTTACAGAATTGGCCTCTGTTTGTGCCCGGCTTGGTGGCCAATGCTGCAGAAGCAAGCAGCTTAAAGGAAGCTGGCATATTAATGCCCAACTGCAAAGGTGTTATCGCCGTTACCCATAATGACGAAGTGAATTTGCAAATTGCAATATCTGCTAAAATTTTAGAGCCCAACATGAAGGTTATTTGCCGTGCTGAAACCATTGATGCGGCCAATAATATGAACTCGTTTGGCACTGATTTAGTAGTTAATCCTTACGAGACTTATGCTGAAGACTTTGTGTTGGCGATGGATAACCCCAGCATGTACTTACTGGAAAGGTGGATTACTGCCCCAACTGACACGCCTATGTCAGAACCAGTTTTTCCACCTTTAGGGCATTGGATCCTATGCGGGTATGGCCGCTTTGGTAAGGCAATGCATAAGCGTTTGCTGGAGCGCGGCAACCCAGTAACGGTGATTGAGGCTAAGCCAGAGTGGACATTTCCACCTGAAAACAGCATTGTTGGGCGTGGCACTGAAGCAGTGACATTGGAAGAGGCGAAAATCAAACAAGCAGTGGGAATCATTGCTGGCACCAATAGCGACGTGAATAACCTCTCTATTCTGCTGACTGCTAATCAACTGAATAATAGGATATTTACCATCTTGCGCCAAGAACTAGCCATCAATGCCAATGTGTCTCAAGCCATCAAGCCCTCTATGTTGATGGATCATAGTCATATCATCGCCAGCCGTATTTTAGAAAACTTAACCACACCACTAACTGGCCATTTCCTACGTTTAGCGCGTGAAGAATCGCCCCAATGGGCGAGTGTCTTGGTAAGTAGAATTGCGGGCTTAATCGATGACTCAGTACCCGAAACATGGGTGCTAAGCATTCGCAAAGATAAAACCCCAGCAGTCTGGTCGCAATTACGCGAATTTAATGACGTCTTGAT
Organism: uncultured Gammaproteobacteria bacterium; assembly: GCA_938021685.1. Lineage (GTDB taxonomy): Bacteria > Pseudomonadota > Gammaproteobacteria > Arenicellales > Poriferihabitantaceae > JAAELZ01. Next base: position 1,068 of record CALIFM010000274.1, read on the forward strand.
TGGCGATTTAATGCGCAGCACACGCGATCATAACAAAGCCCTGCCCTGCATCACTTTATTGCTACAACGCAAGCGGCAATTAATGCTGCTGCCCGATGAAGCAACACCACTTAAGTTCGGTGATCGTATTTTATTTTGTGGCCTTGAGCATGCAAAAAACAGGATGAATTTAATTTGCACCACTCCACAAAAACTGCATTACAGCCAAACAGGGCAAGATCGATCGGACGGCTGGTTATGGAATCAATTATTCAGCGGCAGTGGTTTAATGAACAAATCTTTATTTAACAAGCCGAAGGTAAATAGCATAGCAGACCTCAGCCCTGGCGGTGATAAAGCTAATGCTGGTGATGCCTCCGATAAGACTTGATTTGCTGAGCTCCCATTAGCTGCATACGCTCTATTATTTTAGAGCACTAGTACTGTTCATCACGCAACATAAGGGTTATTACTTCTCTTGCTTCATCTACACCAGCGCCTTTACTCGCAGAGAATAACTGCACTGTAAATTCAAATTTCTTAAGCCAGTCTTGCTTAACGCCCAGTAAAGTAGCATTGGCCTGCCCTCGGCTAAGTTTATCCGACTTAGTGAGCAGCACGTGCACTGGCAAACTTAGCTCTGCAGCCCATTTCATCATTTGTTGATCCAGCTGCGTGAACGGCCTTCGAATGTCCATTGGAATAATTAATGCCTGCAACGACTCACGCTCAGCAAGGTACTCACCAATAAATTTCTGCCAGCGCTGTTTTACCGCTAGCGGTGTTTTTGCAAAGCCATAACCGGGCAAATCAACTAAGCGCAACCCCTCCTCAAGCTCAAAAAACACCACATGCTGGGTACGGCCAGGTGTTTTGCTGGTTCTAGCTAATCCACGCCGGTTAGTGATTTTATTGATGGCACTAGATTTACCGACATTCGAGCGACCAACGAAAGCCACTTCAGCGCCAATATCAGCAACCCAATCTTTAGCCTGCTCGGCACTTAGCAAAAATTCTGCCTGTGAAAAGTTAATTTGTTGCAAACCTAAGGGGATTGTTAATGTTAAAATAAAGGCACAATTTTTCTGTGACGGGTTAAATATAACTCGTCGTATATAAAACTTATTATCGTGCACGACAAAAACTGATAATCTGCATACAAAAGCATAGGGCAGATACAAAACAAAGTACCTTGCGATTATACCCTATCAACTGTAAGCGCCCTGTATGCACAGCACTTTATTCGGAGACAACAAGCTCATGCGTTCACTTTCTACTTCCCTTGGCCTTCTTGCCTTAGTTATTTCTAATTCTACATTGGCAGCAGAAGCCGTACCGCATGGTGACGCCGATGCGGGTAAAGAAAAATCGGCTACCTGCGTAGCTTGTCACGGCATTGACGGCAACAGCCCTGCACCGACTTTCCCTAATATTGCTGGACAGGTGCCAGGGTACATTGCTGCACAACTGCAAGCTTTTAAAGATGGCAGCCGCAGCAATGCGGTTATGCTAGGCATGGTTGGCGCACTATCTGAACAAGATATGCTTGATCTAGATGCTTATTACAGCAGCCAAGAACAAAACGAAGGAAAAATCACCAAAGATCAAGAACAAGATGCCTTAGCAGGCGAAGAGATTTACCGCGCCGGTGTGGCTGAATTCTCGATCACTGCGTGCATGGCCTGTCATGGCCCGGACGGCAAAGGTATTGAGCCTAATTATCCACGCCTTGGTGGACAGTACGCGCCTTATATTGAAGCCCAATTAAAAGCGTTTAAATCCGGTGATCGAAAAAACAACTTGATG
>CALIFM010000275.1 GCA_938021685.1 uncultured Gammaproteobacteria bacterium
AAATAAAATTAGAACATTTAAATATGTTAACTCATGATTGCCTATCAAATATAAATGTCTAACCGCTCGTCATAAAGCGCTTGAGTGTGCTTGTTTCGTATTGCCCACCTACATTTGAAGATATCTTTCATGCTTGATTCGCCGATCAATGCTGCGCCAATACTCGGGGGTCTTCAAATTAATTTTGCCAGTCTTACATAAAGTGATAGCGTGGCCTAAAAGACGCGCGCTGATCCTTGCCCAAAATATAGTCCGCCGCTCTCGCCGCAATCATTTGCACTGGAGCATTTAAATTAGCACTCAATATTTTAGGCATCACAGATGCATCAACGACTCTCAAACCTTGAATGCCATGCACCCGCAATTGGTCGTCCACCACCGCCCATTTATCATGCCCCATTCGGCAAGTCCCACAAGGATGATAGTCCGTTTCAGTCGCATTACGCATAAATGCCAGAATATCAGCATCGCTAGTGGCCCCCTTTCCCGGCAGCACCTCTGCTCCACGCAAATGATCGAAGGCCGGCTGGCGAACTAAATCACGCGTAGTTTTGATGCCTTCTATCAACTCACGTTGATCGTGTTCAGTCTGTAAATAGTTGAAATGAATAGCGGGCTTCTCGAACGGATCGTCAGACTTCAATGCTATCCAACCACGACTTGTAGGCCGCAATTGATCAATATGAATAGCAAAGCCCTGGCTCAACTTCATTTTTTCGCCTTCATACCTGACGCCTACCGGCGCAAAGTGGTATTGCAAATTAGGGAAACGTTCACGATGGTTGCCAAAAACAAAGCCACCCGCTTCCCAAATATTAGAACTGGCTATTCCTTCTCTTGTCATCATCCATTGCATCCCCGCCATTAATTTACGATGTGGCTTTGCGACCCAATCAATGCTCACTGGCTTAGTGCACTCAACTTGCATAATAACAGTAGGGTGATCCTGCAAGTTATGACCTACGCCGGGTAAGTGATGGACGGGCTCAATGCCCACTGAGCGCAAATGCTCTGCCGGACCTATTCCAGAAACCATCATTAACTGTGGAGAATTGATCGCGCCACCAGACAAAATAACTTCTTTACCTGCACGAGCAGCAATAATGTCATTTTTTTGCTGATACTCCAGGCCTATAGCACGACCATTTTCCATTATCACCCGCCTTGCCATCGCACGGGTTTTAAGGGTCAGGTTTTTTCGTTTAAGCGCGGGCTTTAAGTGCGCTACCGCAGCACTGCAACGACGCCCGTGTTTTTTAGTACTATCAAACCGCGCTACACCTTCTGGCTGATAACCATTAAGGTCTTCAGAGCGCCCTTGGCCAGCTTGCTCGCCTGCATCTAAAAAAGCCTCAATAAGTGGGCTTTCAAGCGCCCCCTTGCTAACCCCAAGCGGACCGCTTCCTCCACGCCATTCGCTCTCACCTCGGTCACTTGATTCACCCGCTTTAAAATACGGGAAACAGTGGTCGAAGGCCCAGTTATCCAACCCAAACTCGCTTGCCCACACGTCATAATCATTGGGATGACCACGCATATATACCATAGAATTGATTGATGAAGAGCCTCCAACCACTTTCCCTCTCGGGGTGGGTACGTTACGATTGTTGAGTGCTGGCTCACCTTCTGATTCGTAATTCCAATTGATCTTCGGGTTGTTATAAACCGAATAAACGCCTGCTGGGATATGGATCATCAAGTTGAGGTCCATCGGGCCTGCTTCTAACAGTAGCACGCGCGTGCTCTCGTCTTGGCTGAGTTTATTAGCGAGCACGCACCCTGCAGAGCCTGCGCCACAAATAACGTAATCATATTCTTCTGTTTTCATCGTCTACAGTTTACGATATTGTCGAAGTACTTTATCAGTTTCAAACAAACTCATCTAAAGGGCAGCATCATCAGGTTGGCTTTTTTCATTTTCACAACATTGATTAGGTACGGAGTAGCTTCATCACTTTCTTAAACATGACGCCCTTCTTCAATCACTTTAAAGAAACCAGAGGGCAACGAACATATGAAAAACATATACGATCCAGATGAGCAAATTGCGAAAATGACGTTTGCCGAGGTATATCCACACTATCTAGCAAAAGTAGAGAAGAAAACTCGCACCAAAGAAGAATTAGACCAGACAATCAAATGGTTGACTGGCTACTCTAAAAAAGAGCTGAAAAAACATATCGAAGAAAAAGCCACTTTCAAAGAATTCTTTCAGCAAGCTAAATTAAACCCAAATGCGCATCTTATCACTGGTGTGATTTGTGGCTATCGAGTGGAAGATATTGAAAACCCAGTATCACAACAAGTGAGATATATGGATAAGCTAGTGGATGAGCTAGCTAAAGGATGGAAGATTGAGAAGGTTCTGCGTGTTGAGTAAATAGCCTATCGCATCGTATCAGCCTCGGTTTTCTTCCTTGCTTAATCAACCAACCCGTCAGCACGTATAGTTGCTTGCTTATGGGCGTTAGTTGTTTTTCCGTAAAGTGACTTGACCCGTGCCATGCTACCGACCATACCGGGTTGTTCGCTGAATGACATTATTAATAGCAAACGATCAGTATCACCCAAATTTTCAGTCACCTTATGCAATGAAAAGCGGCCGAGAAAAAACTGCAAGTCTCCAGCATTCAAATCGAGTCTCTTGACTCGGGATCTATCCCCATTGAGCACTTTGTCAACCTCATCATAGCATTCATCTTCTGTGCTGCGCAGGCCCGGAACGTATTCAAAATGCCCACCTGAATCGGCAGGCTGTAATAGCATCGTAATGGTAAATTCATTGGTGTCGAAGTGCCAATTAAATTGTTGTTCAGAATGGCTGACATTAACAATCATGTTAGATATTGGGTCTTCATAAATATATAGCTCATCTTTACCTAAGCATTCACATAGGAATTGCTTTAACGGCTCCCAGTAATAAAGCTGGCGCGAATGAGTATCATCACCAAATAAATCGGCAGTAATAAAGCCATTCGTGCGCGGTATGAAAACATTGATTGGATGATCTTCAGGAAATTTAGGGTCTCCATCATTCAAGTAAACATTACAGAGCTTGCTCGCCGAGTAGTAGGTATCAGCCTTGCGCTCGTTAGCCTCCGTCAACAATGCCTGCAATCCCTCTTTGCTGAAAAAATCGCGGATCACTGCGCAACCATCATCCGCTAGCTGTTCGCGTACCTTTTCAATAGTCGTCCGCCTTTTCACGTCATCGGTATCATCAATTGGATAACAAGAGTAATTAATAATTTGCTTGGGAGTGAGGTTGATAGTCATGATTTACTCTCTTTCAACTATTAAGTTATGCAGCCTTCAATATAAATATCACACTGAAACATGGCCTGTTTTAAGCGCAAGCCGTCTTTCTTGGCAACTAAACTGTGCCATAGCCCATCTATCAGAATGACGAGCCCAACTGCAGCATCCTTTGGAGCGATGCGCAAAACCCCTTGCTCAGATACGCTTTCAAACAGGGGAACAAGTGTAGAAATGAATTGATTGTTAGAGTCGCGAATCGGCGCTCGATAGGCTGAGTTATATCGGCTCTGGTTGGTAAATGCCTGCCATGCTGCGGCCGTACCCCATGTGTATATGGGCTTTTTGAAACTGACATGCGCGATGCGCCGAATACGCTCTAGTTCGGAAATCGAATTATCACTGGCGACCGTTTCCTTAATGGACTGCGCTTCATCGAATAGCCCAGTTAATGCTGCCACTAACAATTCTTCTTTGTTATCAAAATAATGTGAAATCAGCCCGCGTGATGCACCAGCGTGGGCGCAAATGCGAGCGACCGTTGCGCCTTCAATATCGAATTTGGCGACCGTTTCCAAAGCAGCACCAAGTAAACTATCGTGACGATAGGCCCGAATATCCGCCTGTCGACGAGGCTTATTAACATCGATTTCGAGAAGACTCATATATAAATAAAGTTGGACAGCCAACAAACATAATGATAGTTTAGCTATATTGATTAGCGCATGCAACCACTGCGGCTTCTATCGTCTCTTTGTCGCTGATGTTGATGGCAAGCATGGACTTAAAACCTTGTTGAATAGTTTTGTTTCTTGGGCATGAGTCATTTATTGGCAATGGGCTGATCAATTCAATCGTTAGATAATCACTCAACTAAAAATATGGCTAAAAAGTTAATGAAGGCCGTGGTAACCACCGGTAATGGCGGTTATGACAAATTGGTCTACAAAGATGTTCCAATCCCAGAACTAAAGGCAGGAGAGGTACTTGTCAAAGTGCTGGCCGCCGGCATGAACAACACAGAGATCAATACGAGACTGGGGTGGTACTCCTCTTCAGTGAGCGAATCCACTAACAAAACATCCGATTCTAAGGTTAAAAAAGCCCCTCCTAAAAATGACGGTGGTTGGAATAGCGAAACACCCTTTCCTTTTATTCAAGGAACAGATTGCTGCGGATTGGTAGAAAATGTGGCCACAGATGCGGACAGCAGCCTTATAGGAAAACGAATACTGATCCGCCCATGTACGCGCGAACACGGCTTTGATAGTCTGGACAATATCTGGATGGGTTCTGATTTTGATGGCGCCTTTGCTCAATATGTCAAAGTCATGGCCAGCGAAGTGTTTGATGTCGATTGCGATTGGACTGATGCAGAGCTGGGGACCATTCCTTGCGCCTATGGAACGTCTGAAGCTATGCTTACCAGGGCCAACTTAACATCAGGAGAAGCCGTACTGGTGACAGGCGCTTCGGGAGGTGTCGGGTCGGCAACTGTGCAGCTTGCAAAACGAAGAGGGGCAACCGTTTTTGGTATTGCAAGCGAAAGCAAACATGAACAAATGTCTGGAATTAGTGCAGATAAACTATTTGGGAGATCAGCAAATTTAATAGAAGAATTAGGCGAACAATCGATAGACCTTGTCGTCGACAACGTGGCTGGAAGTTCATTTCCAACCAATCTCAAATTATTGAAACGAGGCGGGCGCCTTGTTTCATCAGGCGCGATTGCAGGACCGATTGTTGATCTTGATATGCGTGACATGTACTTAAAAGATATTACGCTAATTGGCACAACTGCTTGGGATGAAGTGGTTTTCCCAAACCTTATACAATACATAGAGCGAGGAGAGATTCGCCCCTTGTTGGCGAAGACTTTTCCATTACCTTCTATTGCTGAGGCTCAAGCAGAATTCCTCCTTAAAAAGCATGTGGGTAATTTTGTACTCATTCCGTAACCAGCAAGAATAGTAGCGCTTACTGCAAACCTTCAGCTACTTTATACAAAATGCCTTCGCTTGGGCAACTAAATAATGAGCATCTCCATTAGGCATTGGTTTAACTTAATTTCGTTTGCCAGCCTATTTAGACATCCTGCATAATGGTGATTCTAAATAATCAGAGCATCTAAAATGGATTTCAGCATCCAGCTTTCTTCTTATTATCCAGACCCGAACTACGGCGGCGATCGCATATATAGGGACATGATAGAGCAAGCAATGCTTGCAGATGAGTTAGGGTATGACGCCGTCTCTATTACCGAGCATCACTTAATTAATATTTTGATGATGCCCGCGCCCTTACAATTTGCAGTGAAAATCGCCTGCATGACCCAAAAAATCAAAATATTGACCAGCGTCACCGTGCTGCCATTACACGATATGCGCACCTACGCTGGAGAGTTAGTCTGCGCAGATATATTTACCGACCACCGGCTGATGTTAGGCGTTGGCAGAGGTGCGTTTGCGTATGAAATGGATCGATTAGGCGTACCACTAGAAACCAGTCGAGAAAAATTTGATGAGTCTCTTGATGTCTTACAAGCACTATTAAATGAAGAGGAAGTGTCATGGGATGGAAAATATTATCAATTCGATCCTATCACCATCATGCCAAGGCCGGTAAAACCGCTGCCCATTATGATGGGGGTGCTCATACCAGAAGCTATTTACCACTGTACTAAGCGCGGCTTTCATATTCAAACTACACCTTTGTCAGGCAGCAATCAACATATGCTGGATCAAGTGAATGCATTCAACCGCGGCAAAGAGGAGTTAGGCACTGCAGGTGAACATCTCACCTTATCCTTGTCTCGATTGTGTTTTGTGTCCAATTCAGAAATAGATCGAAATAAAAAAATTCAGATGGCCCACGATTATTATGGCCGTTTTGACAACGTATTCACCGGACCTGGATTGGTCAATAACGGCATGATAAAACCACTAGCACGAGAAATGACATTAGAGCAAACGGCAGAAAACCTCACCATCTGCACCACCACTGAGATGATCGATAAGCTAGGCATATATGCTGATGCTGGGGTAGATCGATTCATAATGAACATTAATTTTGGTGTTGATCAAGCTGAAATACTGGACTCAATACAATGTTTTGCTGAGGAAGTCATGCCCCACTTTACCTCACGTCCCAAAAAAGCAGAGCACAAGGCCGCTTAATTACCGCTACCGTTAAACTTCAAATTATTGTGACCGCCGTCAATTGCGCCTATACGATCAGTGGCCAAGGACCCGCGCTTTATATGGTGCATGGTATTGGCTCAAGAAAAACCACATGGGATGGCCTAGTGCCATCGCTTGAAAAGCAGTTCACTTGCGTTCGCTATGACTTACGCGGTCATGGTGAAAGTCCCGTCCCTGCTACGCCCTATTCATTAGATCAGCTGGTTGCAGACCTAGAAGCATTACGAGCAAAGCTAGGACATGAGCAAATTCATGTTATTGGCCATTCACTCGGTGGCATGATTGGCCCAGCTTATGCACATGCCTATCCCTATAGGATACTGAGCATTGGCCTGCTAAGCACTGCTGCGGGACGAACAGAAGAGGATAAAGCGAAATTACAAGCTGTCTACCAAAACATGATCGATAAAGGTGTAATGGAAACCTTGAGCACACTTGTTGCAAGATGGTATACCGATGAATTTATTGAAGCACGGCCAGATCTTATCGAGGCGCGTTTAAAGCAAGTTAGGGATACACCTGAAGATGTATTTCTTAGCGTATTTAATATCTATGCAACCACAGAGATGGCACCATGGCTTCATGAGATAACTTGCCCCTGCTTGGTGCTGACTGGTGAGTTGGACGGCGGTTGTAACCCAAGATTAAATGCCTTTATTCATGCTGAGCTTCCCCACTCAGAATTGGTCATTCTGAAAGGGCTAAAGCATTCTATCTTAATCGAAGGGCCAGAAGCAGTCTTACCACATCTGCTGAATTATCTTTCAGGGTCAGCTATCCAGCTTTCATAAACAAGCTGCACACTGGGTCTGCGCACCACCTTATCTGCAATACGCTTTACATTTGGAAACTCATCAGTCGCAGGGTGACCGCGCTCTTTTCTAAGCCAAGTGGTTAGCATGAACAAATAGATATCAGCGACGCTGAAATGGTCTCCTAAAATCCACTCCTTATCGCCAATCTGATCATCAATCACTTTCCACGTTTCACGCAATCGCCGAGCACCGCGCTTTTGTGCGCTTGATTCGTCTTCAGCTGAGTCTACAAAACGATCAGGGTAATAGCTGAGCTGAAATGCGTTTTGAATCGAATTGGAAAAATACACCAACGTTTGCAAATAAAGTGCTCGTGCTGGGTCATCAACCTTGGGGGCTAAATTAGCTTCAGGGTGGCGATCACCTAAAAACATCGTGATTGCTGCTGCTTCGTACATGGCTCCATCATCCCAAACTAGCACCGGCAACCACCCATTGGGGTTAATGGCCATTTGCTCTGGTGATCTTGGCACGGTCCGATCTGTGGTCGATTGGATAAGCTCATAGGACACACCTATTTCTTCCAAAATCACACGCACTCCCATCGAAGCGCTCAGCAAACTGTAATATAGTTTATAAGTCATCGTTTTTTATAGATTAAAATTGGCTGATTAGTAAATATCTATTTTACAGTTTATTTACGCTATGAATAACTAC
>CALIFM010000276.1 GCA_938021685.1 uncultured Gammaproteobacteria bacterium
TTTTTTTTGTATGGAGGCTTAGGTGCCATTTAGTCTTCATCGAACAAAAATTTCACCATATGTTGCTGCAAAATGGTTTTATGCTCGGGGTTGATTGGGCTGTAATTGTTTTCATTGATTAAAATAGTTTGCTCGCCTAGCCATTGCTTCCATGCTTCTTTACTGATGGAATCCAGAATGCGCTGCCCAAGCTCCCCTGGCCACGGTGCACGGTCTAATGCTTCAGCTTGTTTGTCTAGTTTTAGGCAATGTACGGTGTTCATAATTAATCGTGCAGTCGGGTTAAAATTTGCTTAACGGGCGCAGGTAAGCCAATGTTTTTACTATTCTGCTTAGTCCATGTGGCGTTGCCAAGCACTTCATTCGTTTTGCTTAGGCGCTGCTTATCTATTTTGCTTAAAGATAAATATAGGGGCGTAATGCATAAATCATAGTGGCTGAAACTGTGGTCAATGGGCGCGCCTAGCTCTTGAAGACGCTCAGGGTTTATGCCTTGTGTATGGCACCAGTCTTGCAATGCTGAATAATTGGCAAACTGCAAGGGGCACCACAGCCCACCCCAAATGCCCGCAGCAGGCCGTTTAAGCATGGCGCAAGCGTGGTGTTCGTCAAGCAAGAGCAGCATCCATTCTGATTCTTGGCGACGTGACTTTTGCTTCGGTTTAGGTGTAGGCAGTGTGCTGACTTGGTTAGTGGCCAGTGCTTTGCAAGTTTCTTGCAAGGGACACTCCATACACCGCGGCTTACTGCGAGTACATAAAGTGGCACCCAAATCCATGATGGCTTGGGTGTAATCGCCAATGCGTGTGGTGGGTGTATGTTGTTCTGCTAGCTCCCATAGCTGGTTTTCGATTGCTTTTTGCCCGGGGTAGCCTGAAATGGTGTGGTAACGGGACAATACCCGTTTGACGTTGCCATCTAAGATGGCGTGGCGCTGTCCCATTGCGCAAGCTAGAATGGCACCGGCGGTGGACTTACCGATGCCGGGTAAGGCCTGAACAGCATCGATGTGATCAGGAAATTGCCCGCTGTACTGTTCGCAGATTTGCTGTGCTGCTTTATGTAAGTTGCGTCCGCGGGCGTAATAGCCAAGGCCAGACCAATGGTGCAGTACTTCATCTTGACCTGCAGCGGCAAGACTTTGGATGCTGCCAAAGCGCTGCATAAATCGCTGGTAGTAAGGGATGACAGCACTTACCTGCGTTTGCTGTAGCATGATTTCAGCCACCCACACGCGGTAGGGTGTTTTGTTTTGCTGCCACGGCAACTCTTTACGGCCATGCTGGTCAAACCAGTGCAATAACTGAGTAGAAAATTGTGCTTGACTCAAGAGTGAACTTCGATAATTCTAAGACTTATGAATCCTACCATAGTGCGGTATATCAACGCGCAGCCTACCAAGAAAAAGCAAGGCGTTTGTGTTGGCTATTAAACCTTTTAGTATTGCTTTAAAACATCTCTTGTTTGCGTTAGTCGCGAGCAGCGCATTGTTGTGCATGCCCAGCATGGCGGCAGTGCATAAATCACATGCGATTACGCTGTATGATGAACCGCCTAAGTATTCTAAAGAGTTTACCCATTTTGACTACGTCAATCCAAATGCACCGAAGGGTGGTACGTTCAAAGTTGCGCCTGTACAAAGCGCTACTTTTGATAGTTTCCATCCTTATATTCCTAAAGGTAATCCGATTTCGACCGGCTCGATAGAAACCTTGTTAACGTCAAGTTTAGATGAACCATTTACAGAGTATGGTTTGCTGGCTGAAGCCATTGAATGGCCTGATGAGCGCGATTGGGTGATTTTTCATTTAAACCCAAAAGCACGTTGGCATGATGGCCAGCCCGTGACAGCGGATGATGTGATATGGACGTTTAACACTTTGATTGAAAAAGGCCGGCCAAACTATCGCTTTTACTACGCCAGTGTTGCACAAGTTGAAAAGCTTAGTGAGCGCAGCGTAAAGTTTAGCTTTAGTGAAAAAAATAACCGCGAATTGCCAATGGTAGTAGGGCAATTACCTGTGTTACCTAAGCATTATTGGGCGACGCGTGATTTTGAAAAAACTACCTTAGAACCGCCGCTGGGCAGTGGGCCCTACCGTATCAAACGTTTTGAAGCGGGGCGTTTTATTGAGCAAGAGCGTGTAGAGGATTACTGGGGGAAAGATTTGGCGGTAAAGCAGGGCGTAGATAATTTTGATTTGATACGCACCGACTATTACCGCGATGTAACCGCAATTCGTTTAGCTTTAAAAGCAGGGAAAATTGATTTTCGACAAGAAAATCAGGCTAAGGCTTGGGCTGCTGATTATGAAAATTTGGTGGCGATTGAACAAGGGCGCTTGATTAAACGTAAAGTAAAGCATAAGCAACCAACAGGCATGCAGGGTTTGATGCTCAATACGCGTCGTGCGGTGTTTAAAGACCCGCTTGTGCGTGAAGCACTGAGCTACGCCTTTGATTTTGAGTGGACGAATCGCAATTTATTTTACGATCAATATACCCGTACGCGTAGTTATTTTTCCAACTCTAAACTGGCTTCGGTAGGTTTGCCCAGCGAAGCAGAGCTTAGGGTGCTAGAGCCGTTTCGTGCCCAGCTGCCTGAGCGCGTGTTTACTGAAGAATATAATCCGCCTGTTACCGATGGAGGTGGCTGGCCTCGTGATAATTTACTCAAGGCAGATAAATTATTGAAGCAAGCCGGTTGGATAGTTAAGGATTTACAGCGCATAAATGCTCAAACAGGTGCAGTGATGCAATTTGAAATTTTGTTGGCCTCTCAGGCATTCGAGCGAATTATGCTGCCGATGGTGCGTAACCTAAAGCGTTTGGGTATTGAGGCTAAGATTCGTTTAGTCGACACCTCACAGTATATTAATCGCTTGCGTAGTTTTGATTTTGATGCTTTTGTGAATGTGATTGGTCAATCTGAGAACCCGGGCAATGAGCAGCGTGAGTATTGGACTAGCCAGGCTGCAGAGCAGGTAGGTAGCCGCAATTATCCCGGCATTAGCAGCCCAGTAGTTGATGCTTTGGTGGACAACATCATTGAATCGCCTGATCGCGAAAGCCTCATTGCTAATACTCGTGCGCTGGATCGTGTATTACTTTACGGGTTTTATGTTATTCCAAACTGGTATTTGGCCGCGGATCGTGTGCTTTATTGGAACAAGTTTGGCATGCCTGATGTGCCGCTTAAAAGCGGTGTGACGACAGCACGCTGGTGGGTAGACGAGGCCAAGGCACTGGCGCTGCAGCAATTTCAAGAGGGCGACGCAGAGAGTAGTGTTGCACAAAGTGATGGCGCTAATAAAACTGCTCATCAACCCAGCGGCGCTAAGGCTTGGGCTTTGTTTGTACTGCTGGCCGCGGGCGGCTTGATGCTATGGCGTTATTTGCGTAGGGCACACTGATGGGTGCGTATATTTTTAGGCGTTTGTTGCTGATTATCCCCACCTTAGTGGCGATTATGGCGATTAACTTTATCGTGGTACAGGCTGCGCCTGGTGGGCCGATTGAGCAAGTGATTGCTGGTATCACGGGTGAAGGCGCAGATATTACTTCACGGGTCAGCCGTGGTGGTGGTGAAAATTTAGATACAGGGAATAGCAGTTCGTTGGGTGGAGGCGATAGCAGTAGTAAGTATCGTGGTGCGCAAGGCCTTGATCCAGAATTTATCGCGCAGCTTGAAAAGCAATTCGGCTTCGATAAGCCGCTGCATACTCGGTTTTGGGAGATGTTGAAAAACTATGCGCGCTTTGATTTCGGCGACAGCTTTTTTCAAGATCGTAAGGTGGTGGATTTAGTGCTGGACAAAATGCCAGTGTCCATTTCATTGGGTTTGTGGACAACGCTGCTGGTGTATTTAATTAGCATTCCTCTGGGAATTTTAAAAGCGACACGCGATGGCAGCCGCTTTGATATATGGACTAGCGTGGCGATTATTATCGGTACGGCGATCCCGGGGTTTTTGTTTGCTGTGTTGCTGTTGGTGGTGTTTGCAGGGGGCAGCTATTTAGATTGGTTCCCGCTGGGTGGACTTGCGTCTGAAAATGCTGATCAAATGGGTGCGTTTGCGCGTATTAAAGATTATTTCTGGCACTTGGTGTTGCCGGTTACAGCGATGACGATTGGTGGCTTTGCCACCTTGACGATGTTGACCAAAAACTCGTTTTTAGATCAAATCAACCAGCAATACGTGCTGACCGCACGTGCCAAAGGCTTGGAAGAGCGGCGTGTGATGCTAGGCCATGTGTTTCGTAACGCAATGCTAATTGTAATTGCAGGTTTTCCTGCGGCGTTTATAGGTATCTTATTTACAGGTTCTTTATTAATTGAAGTTATTTTTAATTTGGACGGTTTGGGCTTGCTGGGTTTTGAAGCGGCCTTTAAACGTGACTATCCGCTGATGTTCGGCACTTTGTTTTTCTTCTCCTTATTAGGTTTAGTAATGAATCTTGTAGGCGACATCACCTATACCTTGGTGGACCCGCGTATCGACTTTGAAAGTCAAGATGGTTGATCAAGCAACTCAAATGACACTAGAGCCCGCACCAAAGAAAAGTCGCTTAAGCCCTTTGATGGCGCGTCGTTGGGAAATATTTAAATCTAACCGCCGTGGCTGGTGGTCATTGTGGCTATTCTTAGCCGTATTTGTGGTGACCTTATTTGCTGAACTGATTGCTAATGACAAACCGTTTTTGGTGAGTTATGAAGGGCAGATTTACAGCCCAGTTTTAAAGGCTTACCCCGAAACCACCTTTGGCGGTGACTTGGAAACGGAGACGGATTATTCTGATCCGTTTGTGATCAGTAAAATTGAGCAAGACGGTTGGATGCTGTGGCCAATGATCCGCTATGACCACCAAAGTGTTGCGTGGAATTCGCCTAAGCCAGCGCCTTCGCCGCCCGATAAATTGCATTGGCTGGGCACGGATGACCAAGCGCGCGACGTGGTGGCTAGACTGATTTATGGCTTTCGTATTTCTATTTTATTTGGCTTTAGCCTCACCTTGATTTCGGCGGTTATTGGTATTGCTGCTGGTGCAATGCAGGGTTACTTTGGTGGTTGGCTTGACTTGCTGTTTCAGCGTTTTATTGAGATTTGGTCGGGCTTGCCCACTCTGTATCTGCTTATTATTCTGGCCAGCGTAGTTGAGCCCAATTTTTGGTGGTTGCTGGGTTTGATGCTGCTATTTTCGTGGATGGGATTTGTGGGCGTGGTACGCGCAGAGTTCTTGCGCGCGCGTAAGTTTGAGTATGTGCGTGCGGCGCGTTCGATGGGCGTGTCTGATCGCACGATTATGTTTCGGCATATTTTGCCTAATGCCATGGTGGCAAGCTTGACCTTCTTGCCGTTCACATTGGCGGGGTCGGTCACAGTGCTTACTTCATTGGATTTCCTTGGCATCGGCTTGCCGCCAGGGTCAGCTTCGTTGGGTGAGCTGCTCGCGCAAGGTAAGGCTAATTTGCAAGCGCCATGGTTGGGTATCACGGGCTTTGTAACGATTGCGTTTATGTTGTCTACATTGATCTTTATTGGTGAAGCGGTGCGCGACGCTTTTGATCCACGTAAGAACTTTGAATAAGTCAGTGGCAATCAAACCTAAACAGAAAAAAGCTAAGGAATCAGCAAGCATTGCTGCGCCGATTTTGGCGGTGCGTGATTTGTCGATCAATTTTGGCACGGGCGAGCGCACAGTGCAGGCGGTGCAGGAGGTGTCGTTTGATTTGCATCAAGGCGAAACTTTAGCTTTGGTAGGCGAGAGTGGTTCGGGAAAATCGGTCACTGCGTTATCTATTTTGCAATTGTTGCCGTACCCAAAAGCCAGCCATCCGAGTGGTAGCATTATATATCAAGGGCAAGAGCTGATCGGTGCGCCAAGCGAGAAGCTGCGCAAGATTCGCGGCGATCAAATTGGTATGATTTTTCAAGAGCCAATGACGGCTCTGAACCCGTTGCACACGGTCGAAAAACAAATTGGAGAGGTGTTGATGCTGCACCAAAGCTTGAGCGGCCAAGCATTGCGCGATGCGGTGCTGGATTTGCTGCATAAGGTGCGCATTTACCGCCCCGAAGACCGATTAAGTAGC
>CALIFM010000277.1 GCA_938021685.1 uncultured Gammaproteobacteria bacterium
GCCCATTCAAAAGAGATAGGGTCGTCTGAGAATAAACGCTTACGCTTGCTAGTTTTCGTTAAACTTAGTAAGTCTAACTTCCTGGAATTGAGTTTTCCCTTTACACTAGGCACTCTTTTGGTCTTCGCTGACTCACTCCTGTCTTGAGTAAAATCGGAGCGATAGCTCAATGTTCCAGATAAGTCGCTTTCTGCAAGTTGTAAGCGATTAATAACAAATGTCATGTCATCGTTGGGCAAGGCTCGCTGTAGATTAAAGCTAGTATCTAGCTTTAAATCGTCTTTAAGGCCCAAATCTTTCGTTTCAGCCAACTTAGCAAAATCACGAGCTTGCATGTTCACTTTTAAATCAACACCGCTAAATTTTGCAATATCCTTAATTTGGCCACCCACAATTACATTGGCCCCTGCTCTAGAATCATCGATGCGTAAATTAATATCGCGCACCGTAAATGCTTTGCCTCCAGCCAATGTAGAGACACTTGATTTCAAGCTGAGGCTACGATTTTTTAATGCACTAATATCAGCAATTTGGGCAAATTTATTCGCAGCAACTTGTTGCAAATCAACTTGTAAATTATAGGCTGTTGCGTTGGGGAAATGTCGCACTGCGCCTGTTATTTTACCTTGATCTGGTGAGCGCAAGTTAATATTGATATCTTGAACGCTCCAATCACTGGCCTTTGCTGACGTTAAGCGTAAAGTGCCGCTTGCACCCAGCTGCTTTGGTAAATCTAGTGGCACTAATTTTTGGAAATCAGCAAATGAGTTGGCTGAAACTGCGGCACCAATCTCGGCTACCATATCGGGACCTAAATTATTTATTTTTCCATTTATATCAATATTATGTGAATTACTTTTAAAATTTCCATTTATATTAGACAACTGATAATTATCACTTAGTGATCCACTTAAACGACCGCTGCCTCTCAAATGACCAAGCTGAGGAAGGTTAATAGCGTATAACTTATTTATCGATGAAATTGTTGGCGCATCTACATCTATAGTGAAGCCTTCTAACTTCAACTCTTTGAGGTTTTTAACGTCCCCCTGCCCACTTACGCTTAGATCATCTTGCTCAAGCACAAGCTGCACTTCACTGGCGGTAAATTTATTATTTTCATAAGCAATATCAGCTTTGACAGTGGCTTTCTGCACTTCTGGTAGCTTGCGTCTATTTTGCTGATTGAAGGCGGTAATTTGCTGCTTGTTAAATTGGCTATCGATCTTGAATTGCCCAACAGCATTGCGCCCAAGGTTGAAAAAATCACCTTGTCCCAAGCTTTGTTGCTGACTGTTTTCAGCAAAAATATCTACCAAACTATAGCGACCGTCAACTTTTTGTAGACTAGCAGTCGCATTAATTTGCTCAGTTTGTGGCCAAGGTCGCCCCACTAAATCGCCCACTTTATCAACCGAAGCAGCCTGTGCTTGAATTTGAATGCCTGTCGTATTTGCTGCACTTAAGTTATCAATGTTGCCACTGGCACTAGCGCGTAGGCCTTGCCCCTGCAAAGTGGCTTGCTTTACGTTGAGTGTTAAGCCTTCTCTAATTGCACCGCTTAAAGTGAACTCGCCGCTGATATCTGCATCATTCTTACCCGTCCAGTTAATGGTACTAAGCAAGGGCTTGACTTTGTGCTTTGATGTGCCGCTTAGCTGTAGGCCGCTCCAGTTACGCAGTTGATCAAATGAGCCTTTTAACCTTGTTTCACCACCATAACCACGCATGACTGCATTGATATCTTCTATATGCGCACTGTTCCAGCGCTTTGGTTGTAAAAAACGCCCTGTTGCTTCAATAGGCGGTGTCGGCGGAAGTTTGACCTTGTTCCATGGTTGAAAAAAATCAAGCGATGGCGCAATTGTGCTGACTTGGAAATCTAGCCCTTGCCATCGCAGCACATCCTTAGCCGCGCCTTGCACCTGTACCTGCATATCACCAAATGTTCCACTTAATTCTAGCTGGCTCGGCTCTCTAAGTAGCATCGTTTGCACATCTGTTAATGTGCCTTTAGCATTGATCGGCCGATCATTTGCTTCACCTCTACCGACCACCTCAATTGTTTGTTTTTCAGGATCAACCTCGGCTGTAATATTATCAAACACAATTAGTTGTGGCCGTGACAGCGTGCGAATATCGATTTGGAAATTTTCCACTTCTGCTTGATGCAGCAGCACATGCTTAGCTATTTTTTCAAGTGGTTTTGGCGTACCGCCCTTTTGCTTATTAAAAAACCAATTCAAATTATTGTTTTCACGCTCGATAAGCATATACGGCGACTTTAATTTAATCGCCGAAACCTGCATTTTCCCTTGTGCCAAGCCAACAAAGCTGAGAGAAAATTCGGCTTGTTCGATGGTTAACATGCTGGGTTCAGCAGACCAGCTAGCATTGGCTAAATGAATGTCAGTAGCATAAAAACTAGGTGACGGATTAAACTTAAACCCCATCTCGCCATCGATGCGTAATTCTCGGCCAATCGCCTGCTCAATACGCTGTGATACTTTTTGCTCTATTTCATCACCGTATAGGGTGATGCCTACTGTAACTGCCAGTACCAAGATGATGCAGAGCAACAAAATAGCCCACAGAAGCTTTAGCAAAAAAGACATGAAACAATTACACTAGCGGCCTAAGAATTATTGATTTTGTCATGGCCGTCACTGTAAATGCACCCTGCCCTGCGCCCAGCAGCACTCAGGCAGATAAAAATCTTGAAAAGCGCTTGCGCCGTTTGCTTGGCCAGGCTGTTGGTGATTATGCAATGATCCGTGACAACGATCGGATAATGGTGTGCTTGTCCGGTGGTAAAGATTCATATGTCTTACTACATCTGTTATTGGCATTACAAAAACGCGCTCCCGTCAGGTTTGAACTCGCTGCGGTTAATCTTGACCAAAAGCAACCCGGGTTTCCTGAACACGTGCTGCCCGAGTATTTAAAAAGCTTAGGCGTTGAATACCACATCATCGAGCAAGATACTTACTCAATTGTGAAAGATAAAACTCCGCAAGGCAAAACCTACTGCGGTCTGTGTTCACGCTTGCGCCGAGGTATCTTATACAACTTTGCGCATGAACATGGATTTAACAAGCTCGCATTAGGTCATCATCGCGACGACATGGTGGAAACATTATTCTTAAATCTATTTTATGCTGGCAAGCTTAAATCAATGCCGCCAAAACTAAAAAGTGATGATGGGCGCAATACCGTTATTCGGCCCTTGGTCTATTGTAGTGAAAAAGACATTGCGGCGTTAGCTAATCACCTGCAATTTCCGATTATTCCGTGTAACTTGTGCGGCTCGCAAGATGGCTTGCAACGGCAAGTGATAAAGCAAATGTTGCAGCAGTGGGAAACGGCGCACCCTGGGCGAATCGAATCCATCATGAAAAGTATACAAAATGTACAGCCCTCCCAGTTGGCTGACAACAAGCTATTCGATTTCTCTGCATTCTGATGTCTAATTCTAATTTTGCTGATGAACAGCTCATCAATAAAAACTTAAGAGAAAATATTCGTTTATTAGGCTCGATTTTAGGTGACACCATCAAAGAACAATGCGGTGATGAGTTATATGAACATGTAGAAAGCGTACGTAAATTAGCCATTGCAGTGCGTAACGGCGAATCGACACCAACTCAATTGCATAAACAACTGCATGGCTTGCCTGCGGAGCAAGTCTATCTTTTAGCTCGTTCATTCACACTATTCTTGAATCTGGCTAACATTGCTGATCAGCATGCTCAGTTGAAAATTGACTTGCAGGCGCAAGATGATCCGCAAAAAGACAAGTCTTCGTTTTGCAAACTTAACGATAAAATGCAGTCATTTATCGATAAGGGCATTGATCCTGATATTTTATACGATACGGTTTGCAATCTATCTATTGAGCCCGTACTTACTGCCCACCCTACTGAGGTGGTGCGTCGAACGATTTCGAACAAGTATTTGCGAATCACTCGCTTGCTAGAACGTTTAGGTCGTACTCAAATAAAGCACAGCACACGTGAAGACACTTTGCAAAAGCTTGCGCAAGTTATCACTGAAATATGGGCCACCGATGAGATTCGCCGGATTCAACCTACTCCGGTTGACGAGGCTAAATCAGGGCAAGTCGTAGTGGAGCACACCATTTGGGATGCAGTGCCACATGCTGCACGTACTCTGAGCAATACGCTTGAGCTGCATACAGGTCGACAATTACCGCTATCTTGCACTCCCATTCGAGTTTGTTCATGGATGGGTGGTGACCGAGATGGTAATCCTAATGTAACACCTCTTGTCACAGAACAGGTGATTCGCGTTTCTCGCTGGAAAGCAGCAGAATTATTTCATAAAGAAATCCATGAGCTGCGCCGCGAGCTATCGATGAATAATTGCAATACAGCATTATCAGAAGCGGCTAAAGAACAGCATGAGCCTTACCGCATAGTGCTACGCGAGCTATTAGACAAGCTTAATCGCACGATGCGTTGCATGGAACGTGGCAGTAATGGTGATGACCTACCTAGGGGCGAGATTATTAGAGGCAAAAAAGACCTGCTTAATCCACTATTACTGTGTCACCAGTCACTGATGGATTGTGGCACCGCCATTATCGCTGAAGGACGTTTGACCGATATAATTCGGCGCGCCTATGCCTTTGGTGCAATATTGATGCCATTGGATATTCGGCAAGAATCTGACCGCCATGCTCAAGCCTTGGATGAAATCACACAATATCTTGGTTTAGGTTCTTATTTGAAATGGCCGGAACAAAAGCGCCAAGATTGGCTCAGCGCTGAATTATTCAACAAGCGACCTTTGATTCCCGAGCAATTTCCTGCTAGTGAGCCCGTGCAGGTAGTGCTAGACACATTCAGGATGTTAGCGAAGCAAAACCCTGAGTACCTAGGCGCTTATATTATTTCAATGGCCACCTGTGCCTCTGATGTATTAGCGGTAGCCGTATTACAAAAGGCCTGCGGCATCGCTCAGCCGCAACGCATTGTTCCCTTGTTTGAACGCCTAGCTGACTTAGAATTAGCGGAACAAACCATGCAAGCGCTGTGGTCGAACAAGGTCTACATAGATCGTATTGCAGGTGAGCAAGAAGTAATGATCGGATACTCCGATTCAGCTAAAGATGCGGGACAATTGGCTGCGGCATGGGCGTTATACAACGCCCAAGAACGCTTAGTCACGCTTGCTAAACAGCATGAAGTAAAACTTACCCTATTTCACGGCCGAGGTGGCAGCGTCGCGCGTGGCGGTGGGCCTGCTCATAGTGCTATTCGTGCCCAACCACCTGGCTCGGTTAATGGTAGCATCAGGGTGACGGAACAAGGCGAGGTCATTCAAGCTAAGTATGGGTTACCGGGGCACGCCATTGAAAATTTAAAAATCTATCTATGCGCGGTGCTAGACGCAAGTTTAACTCCTGCGCCCAAACCGCAAGCTGAGTGGCGAGAGAAAATGGATAGCTTAGCAAACTCAGCCTTGACTGAGTTTCGCTCAGTGGTTCGAGACAATCCAGACTTTGTTCCTTACTTCGTACAAGCCACGCCAGAAGCCGAGTTGGCCACGTTAAAAATTGGTAGCCGTCCTTCACGCCGACGCAGCGGAACTGGCATCACGCACCTGCGCGCAATACCCTGGATTTTTGCTTGGACTCAAACTCGTTTAATGCTGCCAGCTTGGCTTGGTATCGGGGCGGCATTACAGTCTGCAATCGATAACAATCATGCCGTT
The DNA here is from genome assembly GCA_938021685.1 of uncultured Gammaproteobacteria bacterium. Lineage (GTDB taxonomy): Bacteria > Pseudomonadota > Gammaproteobacteria > Arenicellales > Poriferihabitantaceae > JAAELZ01. The sequence goes on from CALIFM010000277.1 coordinate 5,737, forward strand.
CTACTGCGTGATATGCAGCAGCATTGGCCGTTCTTTAAGGCAACGATTGATCAAATTGAAATGGTGCTAGCAAAAGCAGACCCCAACGTCGCCCAATTGTATGATTCACAGCTTGTTGACCCAAGCTTGCAAACTCTGGGCGACCAGCTGCGTGATAAATATGAATTAGTCAGTCAATGCGTATTGGAGTTGACCGACCATCAAACCTTAGTGGAGCACGAACCTTTTGTCTTGCAAGGAATACAAGTGCGGAACCCTTATGTAGACCCGCTAAACATATTGCAAGTCGAGATATTATCGCGTCTGCGTGCCGGTGAGACAGGTATCATTGAGGACGCGATGGTCATTGCAATTAATGGCATAGCTGCAGGTATGCGAAACACGGGCTAAACGCCCAATAAGGTGAATTAAATTGAATCCGGCAAGTTTAAATAACAAAACAATTCTTATCACTGGAGCAGCCTTTGATATTGGTCGTGCCTTAAGCCTGCGGTGTGCTACTTTGGGGGCAAATGTGCTGCTGCTAGATCAAGACAGTAAAGGCTTAGATGCTATTTACGATGCAATTGTTACGACAAAGGCGCCTGAACCGATGATTGTTGAAGTGGATCTAGCCAAGCTTTCTGCTGAAGCTGCTCAAAGTATTAATGCCAATATTATAGACGAATATGGCCAACTTGATGCTTTAGTCCACACGGCCAATTGGACATTCCCGCTTAGCCCTTTAGCTGCTTATGAAGAAAAGTATTGGCAACAGGCGATGCATAATTTGCACTTTGCGCCGTTTATGCTAACCCAAAGCCTGCTGCCCGCTTTAAGTGCTGCAGCCGCCGCGCGAGTGGCTTTTAATGTACAATCTTGCGGACGGCAGGCAAAAGCTTTCTGGGGGCCATATGGCGCGGCCTACGCGGCTTTAGAGAACACCTGTGCAACGTGGAACAGTGAACTTAATAAGACTGCAGTACGCTTTGCAACTATTGATCCTGGAGAAGTGCTGACGCAAGTGCGTGCTAAGCATTATCCTGCTGAGGTGAGAGAAGAGTTGCTACGGCCTGATGATGAAGTTGTATTATCACCTTATCTGAAATTTATAGCGTCTTAACTAAAGCCTGCAGCTAATATAGGCCCCACCATGATAAAATTTAGTCGCCAAAGTGACGCATTTCTTCGTTGCGACAGTTTTCAAGTTGTGAAATCGCCTGATCTAGCTCAGATCGAATGGCCTTGATCTTCTTCAAGCGTTCATCAAAATCAAGTTGACTATCTAAATCAT
>CALIFM010000278.1 GCA_938021685.1 uncultured Gammaproteobacteria bacterium
AAGTCACAGCAAATAAAGAAGTGATTGTATCAGGCGGCGCAATTAATTCACCGCAGCTATTACAGCTTTCTGGTGTGGGCAACCCCAGCTTGCTAAAGCGTCATGACATTGAAGTGGTGCATGCGCTGCCAGGCGTCGGGCAACATTTGCAAGACCACTTGTGTCATACCCATTATTACAAAAGCCGTGTGCCTAGCTTGAACAACCAGCTGCATTCTGTGTTGGGCAAGCTGAAGGTTGGTTTGCAGTATGTGTTAACGCGCAAAGGTGTGTTATCGATGAGTGTTAATCAAGCAGGTGGATTTGTGCGTTCGTCGGCTGAGCAGGTTGACCCTGATTTTCAGTTGTATTTCAATCCACTGACTTATTCGCTCAATGGCGAGGCGCGTAAGGTGCTGAATACCGACCCCTTTGCCGCTTTTTCGATGACTTACAATGCTTGCCGCCCCACTAGTCGCGGCCATATTGAAATTGCCAGTGCGGAGCCGCTAGATAAGCCCAATATTCACCCTAATTACTTGTCCACCGACAAAGACATTCAAGATGCCATCACAGGTAATCGCTTGTTGCGTGACTTAGCTAGCAGCAAACCCTTAGCCGAGATCATCGAAAATGAAATTAGCCCTGGTGCTGATGTGCAGACCGATGAGCAATTCTTAGCTAATTTTCGTGCCAACGCAGGTACAATCTACCACCCTTGTGGCAGTTGCCAAATGGGGCCGGATGCAAGTACTAGCGTAGTGGATGCACGTCTTCGAGTGCATGGTTTGCAGGGCTTGCGAGTGATAGACGCCTCGATTTTTCCTACTGTGCCGTCGGGCAACACCAATGCACCGAGTATTATGGTGGGTGAAAAGGGCGCAGCGATGATTTTACAAGACCAAGTTTAAAGTATGATTCTTTTCCTTAATTGCCTGCTAGTTGTGTTAGTGGTAGTGATTCATTATGAAGTGCTGCATCAAATTTCTATATTGATGCCAAAGCTACGTAGTGCACATCGCTTCCGTATTATTTTTTGCGTAGCAGCTGCTTTATTTGCGCACGCGGTGGAAGTTTGGCTGTATGCCTTGGCTTATTATGTATTACATATCAAGCAAACTTGGGGTCAACTAACGGGTGGATTTGATGGCAGTCTGTCAGACAGTGTGTATTTTTCCATCACCACGTATACCACTTTGGGCTTTGGTGATATTGCTCCAACGGGTCCGATGCGTTACATAGTAGGGATGGAAGCTCTAATAGGTTTAGTGTTGATTGCTTGGACCGCTTCATTTTTGTACTACGAGATTCAACGTCAGTGGCAGCATGAGGATGAACCATGAGCAGGACAGGTATGATATAGTCTGGCCGCAGCCAATTTCGGCTCTTTGTGTAACACTTTCAATAGCGCACATTGATTTCGCGGCTGCCAGCATTCACTCTTAATTTAAGGTTTAAGCCAAATTAATCCTATGCATGTTGCTATCTTTCAAGGCCCACAGTACGGCGCATCCTTGCAAGCTAATCTGTTAACTTTAGCGCAGCAAGCTGTCGCTGCTAGCAAACAGGGAGCCGACTTGCTTATCTGCCCTGAGATGTTTTTGACGGGCTATAAAATTGGCCCGGCGGCTATCAGTGAGCTGGCACAAGAGGCCGATAGCGAAATTATAAAGCAAGCGCAAGACATTGCTAAGCAGCAAGACATTGCCATTCTATTTGGCTTTCCCGAAGCGCATCAAGGCAAGGTATACAATGCTGCTGTCTTGATCGATGAAAATGGTAATTTGCTACATATTTACCGTAAAACGCACCTGTTTGGTGACATTGATCGTGATGCTTATAGCGCAGGCGATACGCACTCAGCAATCGTTAATTTGCATGGTTTCAATATTGGTATATTGATTTGCTATGACGTAGAGTTTGCGGAGAACGTGCGCACTTTGGCGCTGGCAGGTGCAGATTTAATCGCTGTGCCTACTGCGCTGATGTCACCGTATGAATTTGTTGCGGATAACTTGGTGGCCACCCGTGCCTATGAAAACCAGGTTTATCTGGCCTATGCCAATCGCTGCGGCGAAGAACAAGACTTGATTTATTGCGGAGGCAGCACGATCATCGCCCCCGATGGTGAATGCTTGGCCCGTGCAGGCACTGATGAGGCTTTAATCAGTGCAGAGTTTAGCTTAGATGATTTACAGCAAAAACGTGAGTTCAACACCTACTTTAATGACCGGCGACCGAGGATGTATACCGCCGTCAGTCAGAAAAAACATTAAAGTTTTGCTTCGGTGCCTGTTATAGGCCCATGTGTTGTGCTTTTATCAATTTATAGCCAGTGAGTAAAATTTATGAGCGCTCCGAAAGCTAGCACTAAATCAGCAGCTAACAGTAAGCCCGTTACTATCTTTGGCCCTGATTTTCCCTTTGCCTATGACGATTGGTTGAATCACCCCGATGGTTTAGGCACCATCCCAGAGGAATACCACGGTGCTGAAGTGGCGATTATTGGCGCGGGTATGGCAGGGGTTACGGCAGCGTATGAGCTGATGAAAATGGGCCTTAAGCCTGTGATCTATGAGTCACGGCGCTTTGGTGGTCGTTTGCATTCTGAGCCATTTAAAAACGCCGACGGCATGGTGGCTGAACTAGGGGCAATGCGGTTTCCGGAATCATCGGCTTTGTTTTATCACTATCTTAATAAGTTTGGCCTTGAAACCAAGCCGTTTCCTAATCCATTAACTGACGCTGCGCCAAGCACGGTGGTGGACCTAAAAGCCAAGCCGATTTATCTTACTTCACCCGATGATTTGCCGCCGCTGCTGCGCGAAGTGGAAGAAGCTTGGAACGGTGCTTTAGAATCCAGCGCTCATTTTAGTGCAATGCAAGAAGCGATTGCGAATCGAGATGTGGCTAAGATTAAAGCGATTTGGAACGAGTTGATTCCTCTGTTAGATGACCGAAGTTTTTATGGGTTTCTAGCCAACTCTAAAGAATTCAAGGCCAAAACATTTGAACATATTGAAGCTTTTGGCCAAGTAGGCTTTGGCACCGGTGGTTGGGACACAGACTTCCCCAATTCAATGCTAGAGATTTTACGTGTGGTATACACCAACTGCGAAGAAGACCAGCGTTTTGTGGTGGGCGGTGTGGAGCAAGTGCCGCGCGGTATGTGGCGCGATGAACCTAAAGATATGGTGTATTGGCCCGATGGTACTTCGCTGGACAGCCTGCACTCAGGCGCCACCCGCACCGCAGTGAAAAGTATTAAGCGTCGCAACAGCGGGCAAATTCGAGTCGTTGATAAATGGAACGATACAGCCGACTACGTGGCGGCTCTAATTGCTTGTCAAACTTGGGCGGTAACTACCAATATGGAGTGTGACGAGCGTTTGTTCTCGCAAAAAGTATGGATGGCGATGGACCGCACACGTTATATGCAATCAGCAAAAACCTTTGTGATGGTGGATCGTCCGTTCTGGAAGGAAAAAGACCCAGACACGGGCCGCGATAAACTCAGCATGACCTTAACCGACCGTTTGACCCGAGGCACCTATCTGTTTGATCTCGGTGACGATAAACCCGCAGTGATTTGCCTCAGCTATACCTGGATGGGCGATGCCATGAAAATGCTGCCGCTTGAGCCTGACAAGCGGGTAGAGCTAGCACTTGATACGCTGAAAAAAATCTATCCCAATACCAATATTGAGGAGCACATTGTGGGTGACCCGATCACGGTTTCATGGGAAGACGACCCCAATTTCTTAGGTGCATTCAAAGGCGCTTTGCCTGGGCACTACCGTTATAACTACGAGATGTTTTGCCACTTTATGCAGCAAGATATGCCCAGTGAGCAGCAAGGTATTTTTATGGCGGGCGATGACGTGGGCTGGATGCCTGGCTGGGTAGAAGGTGCGATTCAAACGTCGCTCAATGCCGTATGGGGCATTGTTAATCATCTAGGTGGCCATTGCACGCCAGATAACCCTGGGCCCGGTGATCAGTTTGAGCAGCTTAAGCCACTGAAATTGCCTGATTAATCCTCTTTCGAGACAACAGAGGATAAAGCTTAGGCAGCAGCTTGTTCAGTAAACAAAATCGTTTCAACGCCTGATAGCCATTCGTCATGTAGGATTTGCTCTTGCGCTAACACTTGCTCGCGCCATGCTTGGGCCTGGTCTGCAAATAGGGCTTCAATCGCGGTTTCCATTTCAGCTAGATGCTGTTCTTCTTCGGCTAAAATGCCGCGTACTGAAATCGGGCTGTCCACTGCTTTGAGCAAGGCTTCATAAGTGCTGTAAACTTCATCGGCGCGCACTTCAATTGCATAGGTGACAAGCACATAAGCATGCTCGCGCAGCGCGCGGTCCGTCAAACCTAGTTGGTCGCCCAGCATGCGTGAGATGCGCGTATCCAGCAAGTTTAAATATTGGTAGCTATGGCGGGCATTGATTAAGAACTCAGGCGCAAAACTGGGGCAGGTATTTGCTTTTAGTTTTTTGATCTGCCGCTTTAAGTAATAAGCGTGACGGGTTTCTTCCGCGGCGTGCTTGAGCATCGATTCATTCACCGCCAGAGGGTGCTCGCTTTTAACAATCTTCTGCGCGCCCACGTTTTCCATCATCGACAGCGTGTTCACCCATTTGCAATGCAAGTCGTCATCACTAATCAGGGTTTGCAAAATACGTTGTAGGCGGTGAGGCTTTAGCATGACAGAATCGAATAACAGGTTTTTTTAATATAGCGTCTTAATTGTATGCACAATGCTGCTGCATAGTTTGGCTTGTTGCTCGGGAGTCAGAATATACGGCGGCATCACATAAATCAAGCGTCCAAAAGGCCGCACCCACACGCCTTGTTCCACCAAGCTGGCCTGCACTTTAGCGACGTTCACCGGCTCGTGCATTTGCACCACGCCTATGGCACCCAGAACACGCACGCTGGCTATTGCTGGGTGGTCGTTGATGATGTGTAGCGCCTGCAAAGTTTGCTCAATTTGCTGTACTTTTGCTTGCCAACCGTCAGGGTATGGCGAGCCATCTTCGGTGCTAAGCAGCAAATCGATGCTGGCGCAGGCCACAGCGCAGGCCAAGGGATTAGCCATAAAGGTCGGGCCGTGCATTAGCATCGGAGCATTGCCGCTAGAGATACCTTCTGAAACTTTGCGAGTGGTAATAGTCGCGGCCAAGGTCATAGTGCCACCAGTGAGCGCCTTTCCCACGGCCATGATATCGGGGCAAACATCCGCGTGCTCTAAGGCGAATAGTTTGCCAGTGCGGCCAAAGCCTGTGGCAATTTCGTCGAAGATGAGCAGCACCGAAAACTCATCGCACAAAGCGCGTAATTGGCGCAAATATTCCGGGTGATAAAAACGCATGCTCACCGCGCCCTGCACGATCGGTTCAATAATCACTGCGGCGATTTCATTGTGCTGCTGTTCCAGCACTTGGCGCATAGCTTTGACATCTTGCTCATTCCATTCTTGGTCAAAGCATATCTCAGGGCGCGGCGCATACAGCTGCTTGGCGATGGCGTGGCTAAATAAATCATGCCGCCCGTTATCGGGGTCACCGACCGACATGCAGGTAAAGGGGTCGCCATGATAACCACCGCGTACGGTCAGCAGTTTGTTCTTATTCTTTTGCCCAAGTGACTGCCAGTATTGCAGTGCCATTTTCAGGGCTACTTCAATTGCGATTGAGCCCGAATCAGCAAGAAACACCTGCTGCAAAGGTTCGGGTGTGATATCGATCAAGCGTTTACCCAATTCAGAAGCCATAGGATGAGCGATGCCGCCAAACATCACATGCGACATTTGCTCAAGCTGGGCGCTGATGGCAGCGGTCAGTTTGGGATGATTGTAACCATGGACGGCGCACCACCATGATGACATCCCCCATTTTTTCTGTTATTTTTTTACATCGAATCTGGACGAGA
>CALIFM010000279.1 GCA_938021685.1 uncultured Gammaproteobacteria bacterium
GTGAACAGCAAGCGAAGTTGCTTGATTTGTTGAGTATTGACGGATGGCGTAATTTTGAACAGCAGCTTAAAAAGCATCGTCAGCAGGTAAGTACTGCATTTGCTGCACTGTTTGCCGGTGATGCGACATCTGAGCAGCCATCGATAAACGGTGTGCAGCAAACCAGTGAAACGGTCAGTTTTTATTGGCAGCAAGCAAACTTATCTGAGCATGCACAGCAGGTTGTCAGTTTATGGCGCGAAGGTTTTGTTAATTATGGAGTACATGAAAGTTATGCGCGTTCATTGGTGCCGCTGGCAAAAAAACTTGACGAGATCATTTATAAGTCTCAGCTCGATACTGAAGAGGCGATTAAGCAAATCGATGCTTTCTTTCATCGTTTACCACCAGGGGGGCAGTATTTTCGTTTGTTAAAAGAACACCCCAGCTTGCTGGAAAAGCTGGTGCCGCCTTTATTGTTGTCGCCTGCAATGCAAGTCTTGCTGAGTCAATCGCCGCATATCATTGACTGCTTTTTGGAAGGCGCGCAGGCCTTGCAACTTGATCAACCTTTAAATAAATCGGTTGTTTTTTATACTGATGATTTTGAGCTGCGCCTTGAGAATTTGCGTCGCGTGGCTAATGAAGAATTATATTTGTTATACCTTGAGTATTTTGAGAAGAAGGACAAGGGGCAGAGCAGTGCGCGACAACTAGAGGCTAAACTGAGTTATTTAGCCCAGCGTTTGTTGGACATTGCTTTGCAGGTGACCGCCGATGAACTGGGTGTTAAAACTATTCCCATTGCGGTGATTGGCTTTGGCAAATTGGGTATGGGCGCGATGATGCCGAATTCGGATTTAGACTTGGTGTTTATCTTTGATGACATCAAAAACATTAAATTAGCGAGCCAGTTTACCAGTAAGCTGAGCACGGTGTTGTCGGTGCCGATGAAGCAAGGCAGGGTGTATGAGCTGGACACTCGCTTGCGCCCGTCGGGCAAGTCGGGGGCTGCGACCATGAGCATTGAAAGCTTTGAGTTGCATCAAGTGGAGCAGGCGTATAATTGGTCGCACTTGGCGTTGGTGCCTGCCCAATTTGTTGCAGGTGATGCCAAGTTAGGCGCACGGTTTGAGCAAATTAAGCAGGCAATTTTGTCGCGACCGCGTGATATTAGCCAGTACAAAAAAGATTGCTTAAAGATGTTGTTGCGTATTGATAAGCAGCGCACGGTGCAGGAATCGGCGAACCGCTTTATCAGTAAATTGCGCCCTGGCGGTTTGGGTGAGCTGGAATATTTAATCTGCTGTTATGCGATTTTGCAGTACAAAGACAAGCCCAAAGAATGGCCTGAAAGCTTTGATATGATCGCAGCACTTTTGGGTGAGCAGGAAAAGCTGGCAATTGGCGAGGCGCTAGTTTTTATGCGTAGCTTGCAAATTGAAGTGCGCTTGTTTGGGCATGAGTCAGCGTTGATTGATGATTTGCCTAGCGCGGTGAAGCAGCATGTATGCTTGACGCTGGAGTTGGATAATATCGAGCAATTGGAGCAAAAGATGCAAGCGTATACACAAATGACTTCTGAATTAAGACAACGTTTTTTTCAGAGTGTTGCTGGCGCTATTGGCCAGGATGATATGGCGCAATGGTTAGAAAAGTCGGTCCAATGGCTAGAGTAAAAGGGTGGCGATTTTGCAGCAAGATGACGCTATAATCGTGGTTCTGTTTATTACTTGTAGGCCGTTATCACAATGAATTGGTTAGACCGCATTATTCCGCCGAAAATTAAGCAGTCGCGCGATGAAAATTCGCATGTGCCAGAAGGCTTATGGCGTAAGTGCGATGGCTGCAAGTCGGTGTTATACGGCGCTGAGTTAAGCAATGCTAATGAGGTGTGTCCAAAGTGCGGGCACCACCACCGGATTAATTCGATGCAGCGCTTACGTAGTTTTTTGCAAACCGAAGAATTGACGCTGGTGGGCGAAGAGGTGCAGCCGCAGGACGCATTGAAGTTTCGCGATCTCAAAAAATACAAAGACCGTTTGCAGGACGCCAAGAAAAGTAATGAAGCCACCGAAGCCTTGATGGTCGCCAAAGGCGCCTTAAAACATGGCGGTGGGCGCGATATACCAGTGGTCGTGGCGGCCTTTGATTTTGGTTTTATGGGTGGCTCAATGGGCGCAGTGGTGGGTGAGCGCTTTGTCCGTGCAGCCGAGCTTAGTTTGCGTGAGAGACGCCCGCTTATTTGCTTTTCTGCCAGTGGGGGAGCGCGCATGCAAGAAGGCTTGTTTTCTTTGATGCAACTCACCAAAACCGTGGCAGCGTTAAAGCGTTTGAAAGAAGCGGGCGTGCCGTATATTTCGGTATTGACCGATCCGACCATGGGAGGGGTATCAGCCAGTTTTGCGATGTTGGGTGACGTGATTATTGCTGAGCCGAATGCGTTGATTGGCTTCGCTGGTCCGCGGGTGATTGAGCAAACGGTGCGTGAAACGTTGCCGGAGGGATTTCAGCGTGCAGAATTTTTACTCAAGCACGGCGCGATTGACATGATTGTGTCGCGTAATGAGCTGGTTGACTCGATTCATACCTTATTGACGACCTTGAGTTTAAATGAGGATGGCGTGGATTTAGAACCCGTTGCTGCCGAAGCTTAGGCGGGCCTGTTATCTAGCGCTGGGCTCTTAAGTCCGTTTAAACTGCTTGATTAGTAAAAATAATGATTGATCGCAGTATTGACGAGTGGCTTGATTACATTCAGACGCTGCATGTACGCAGCATTGAAATGGATTTGCAGCGCGTGGCGGCTGTGTGGGAGCGCTTTGAGATGGATATCACCATGCCCGTCATTACCGTGGCGGGCACTAATGGTAAGGGATCCAGTGTGGCTATGTTGGACGCGATTTATCGCGAGGCAGGCTATCGTACAGGCGCTTACACTTCACCGCACCTAGTGCATTATAACGAGCGCATCTGTATTGAAGGGCAGGCCATTGATGACGCTAGCTTGTTGGCGGGCTTTGCAGCCGTTGAAGACAAGCGAGCAGACATCCCGCTGACTTTTTTTGAGTTTGGGACGGTGCTGGCTCTGTACTGCCTATGCCAGAAAAACGTGGATGTGTTGTTACTTGAAGTGGGCTTGGGCGGGCGTTTGGATGCCACTAACATTGTTGACAACGATGTGGCACTGATTACGTCAATTTCGGTGGATCATACTGCTTGGTTAGGAGACAACCGTGAGGTGATAGCGGCGGAAAAAGCGGGCATCATCAAGCCGCAAGGGCAGGTGGTGTGTGCTGACCCAAGGCCGCCAAAGGCAATTGCGCATAGGGCGAAGCAACAGCAAGCCACGTTGTGGCAGCGTGATAGCGAGTATTTTGTTGATGTTGATAGCTCAAGTAAGCGATTTTCATGGCGCAACGCGGCAGACCTGAATTATCGTGATTTGCAACTAAACTTGCCTGGTACGCATCAAGTTGACAATGCCGCTGGCGTGATTGCTGTGGTTGAGTGCTTGCAAGCCACCTTGCCTGTGCAGGCCGAGGCGATTAAAGCGGGGCTCAATAAGATTACGATTGTGGGGCGGCAACAATGGTTGACGAATGCAGCTAGTAGCGGCGCCCATTTGTTGTTCGATGTGTCGCATAATGACGATTCGATTGCACAGTTGCTGGATACTTTGGTCAGCAAGCGAGCAATAATGAAGGACAAGGGCCGTGTACATGCGGTATTTGGGGCATTGAGCGATAAAGACATCGCCGCTGCGATTGCACAATTGCTGCCGGTGGTGGATGCTTGGCACTTGGCTTCCATCGGCGGTGAGCGTGGCCAGAGCGCTACGGAACTTAAGCAATTGCTTATGAGTGATTTGTGCCCGCATGAGGCGACGGCTTTGGCTAAGGCTGAAACTTACTCTGAGATTAAGCAAGCCTATGAAGGTGCACTGTTAGAGACAAATAGTAATGACATTGTGTTAATTTTTGGCTCGTTCCATGTTGTCGGTGATATAATCGCTCACCTTCAGCAATCATGATTTTATTTCTGCATTGGCCTCAATTCTAGCTACACCGCAACTCAAGAATCGTATTTTTGGCGCGATTCTTTTATTAATTTTAGCGGTATTATTAATCCCATTGTTTCTTGGCGAGCCTAGGTCGGATATAAGAGTGGTATCGCAGCCGCAATCAAGTGATGGATTCCAGTCTAAAATTCAACCTTTGTCGGTGGAAGACAATGCCCAATTGATTGAAGATGACAGTCAAGAGCCGGTAATTATAGCCAATGAAGACGTTGTGATTGAAAGCCAAACTCAGCCTCAAAGCAATTTGGTGCCGAGTGAGGAAGACCAAAATGAGCAAGGCTTGGTGCTTCAAACCATTGATTCGATTGGCGCTGAAGCCTCAACAAACCAAGCGCCTGTTGTGGAGCAAAAGCAAGTTCAGGCAGAAGTTAGCGAGCCCAAAACAGAGGAAGCTAAGCCAGTGCAAGTGACGGCTATTGAGGAAGGCTGGGCTTTACAAGCCGGCATCTTTTCTAAAAAAGAGAATGCCAAATCTATTACAGATATTCTAATAAAACATAATTTCAAGCCTAACTCTGATGAAACAGAAGCTAGTTTTGGTACAGCCACACGAGTCTGGTTAGGCCCGTACAAGGAGAAAAGTGAGGCTCAAGCGGTGTCAGCTAAGCTTGAGACAATCATTGGCAGCGGCGGCTATGTAGCGGTTTATCCGTTTAAGTGAGCCATTGACACCTTTTCAGTAACAACAATTAGGAGCAACAAATGAGTCTAGCTTTAATTGATATTGTGTTAATTGTGTTCGTCGTGATTTCTATTTTGATAGGGATTTATCGCGGTTTGGTGAAAGAAATACTGTCTTTAGGTGCATGGGCACTTGCCGCATTGGCGGCTTATCGTTTTGGTGTGCAGGCTTCGGCTTATGTCAAACCTTATATTGCAGAGCCTAATTTGGCGCTGATCGTTGCCTATGTTGCGGTGTTTTTAATCGCGTTGATTGCCTTGTCTATTATCAGCTTCATGATTAGTAAGCTGTTCAGCGCAAGCGGCATGAGTGGTATCGATCGAAGCTTAGGCAGTGTGTTTGGTGCACTACGGGCTGCGGTTATTATTGGTATTTTGATTTTGGTGGCGCATTTTTTAACTCTAGACAGCCAACCTTGGTGGCAAGAGTCGCAATTAATTGCGTACTTTGAACCCGTTGCTGACTGGATCAAATCATATTTGCCAGAGTCAATCGTGCAGAAAATAGACCATGCTGCTTAGTATCGCAATACTGAGCACAAAGACATTTTGTCCTTAGCTTTAAAATAGGAAGATAGAATATGTGTGGTGTCATCGGTTTGCTTGATAACGCACCTGTTAATCAGGCAATTTACGATGGCCTGACTGTCTTACAGCATCGCGGGCAGGATGCCGCTGGTATCATCACTTACGACGGTGATAAGGTGTATTTACGTAAGGACAACGGTTTGGTCCGTGACGTGTTTCATACTCGCCACATGTTGCAGCTTAAGGGTAATATGGGCGTGGGCCATGCGCGCTACCCTACTGCAGGCGGCGATTCGCGCGCTGAAGCGCAGCCGTTTTATGTGAACTCTCCATTTGGCATTGCGCTTGGACATAATGGCAATTTGACTAATGCAGCGCAGTTGCGTGATGAATTGTTTAAACAAGATTTGCGCCACCTAAACACGGCATCTGATTCCGAAATTTTACTTAATGTGCTGGCCCATGAGTTGCGCGAAACTTTGGATGGCCACAGCTTAAGTGCGTCAGTGGAAAATATTTTTACTGCTGTTGAAGGGGTATTCAATCGCTGTAAGGGCGGCTTTGCAGTGGTGGCGATGGTGATAGGTAATGGCTTATTGGCGTTTCGTGACCCCAATGGTATTCGACCGTTATCATATGGCACGCGAGGAGA
>CALIFM010000280.1 GCA_938021685.1 uncultured Gammaproteobacteria bacterium
TGAATATAACTTCTCTTTTGATTTGCCGGTCACCATTCCCACTGGGGATCCGTTTCGATTAAGATTGACATATATCGAAGACGGACCTTGTGCAGCACCTGGGAATATTGTTTGTCTTACAACCGATTGTTGTGGAATCATTGAAATCCCAATTGGATAGCCAATTTGTTGCCAAATTAAGCCACACAAAAACCTCGGTGAAATTTCAATAACAACTAAGGGGATAGGGAATAGATATAGCGGATAGCCTAATCGCTAGCTAGTCGCTATCTCCGCCAAACTTCGTTGTTAGGCTAAATGAGCCTAATTTCGGTTACGATGTGGCTTCACCCACGCACGAATTTGGCCTTCTTATGGCCTGCCGCCTAAAGGTCGATATCCGTTACCGCCAACGCTTCGTGTTTATTGCATCACTGGGGTAACAAGTTAATAACGTCAATTATTTTATCGGCATTGCTAAATGAGCCATGCTTGATGAGTTTTTTACTGACTTAACTTATAGCTACCCCAACGGCCTCAACGAACTCCCCCGTCGAATCGCCACCACCCGCCCAATCACAATCACCGCAAACGCCAGCAAGCCGCTCAAGTGCAACGACATAAACGGCAGCAGCAGCACAAACGCCGCTGCTCCCAATAATGACCATGTGGCATATAAGCCTTCTTTCAGCACAATCGGCTGCTCACCGCACAACACATCGCGCAGCATACCGCCCATCACCCCTGTCACGCAGCCCAACAGCACCGCAATAATGGGGTGCACCTCAAACGCTAAAGCCTTATGCGCACCTAACAAGGTGAACAGCCCCAACCCCACAGCATCAAAATAATTCAGCCAGCGCATCCGCGCACCTTGCCCTTCACTCATCGCTTTAACAGCGAACACCCCAATCACCACCACAGGCAAAATGGTCGCAATATAAACAAGATCCGTGACCCAAAACACAGGCGTAGCACCCAACAGTAAATCGCGTACTGTGCCGCCGCCCACCGCCGAGATCATCGCCAACACACCTGCGCCAAAAGCATCAAAGTGTGTCCGCGCTGCTTGAATCACGCCCGATATCGCCATCACTGCCGTGGCCGCCACAGTCAGCACCAACAATAAGCTGTCGACTAGAAAAATAGATTGCATTTTTGGTAAACTTTATAGGTTTGGTACAACATCAAAAAATTTAATTACTTACTAGCGAAGCATACCATTAGCCCAGCCTATTATCGCCCTTGCTCAGCACCTAATCTATGCAGAACAATCCCAGCCTCAGCCGCAAACAATCAAGCCTTAGGGAACATGCTTTGATTAATTACGCGGCCTACCCCATTGACCAAATGCAAAACCAGCAACGCAGCGCAGTGGTCAAACAAGTGCAACAAGCTTTGGCTAATGATGGTTGCGCGGTATTAGAAAACTTCTTGAGCCAAGAAGGCCTACAAGCTTTACTAAACGAGGCGCTTACACGCAAAGACCAAGCCTATTACTCACCCAAAAAAGAGTGTAATGTGTATCTCGGCAAGGGCGACGAATCTCTACCGAATGATCACCCCGTCAATATCTTTATGGAACGCAGCAACGGTTTCGTCACTGCCGATTTGCTTGGCAACTACACCGCCTCACGCCAACTCTACCTATGGCCGTCCCTCATGCAGTTTCTCGCCGATTGTCTCGGCAAAGAACAGCTATACGTTTACGACGACCCTATTTCCAACATGATCGTCAACGTCAATAAACCCGGGCAGCAGTTTAACTGGCACTTTGACACCAATGAATTTACCATCACCATGCTCCTGCAAGGCGCGCAGTCTGGCGGACATTTTGAATATGTCCCCTGCCTGCGCAACAAAGAGGATGAATGCTATGAAGAGGTGAAAAAAGTGCTGGACGGCGAGCGCAGCCGCGTCAAACGCCTCAAACTGCAAGCAGGCGACTTACAATTCTTCAAAGGTCGCTTTTCCTTGCACCAAGTCACTAAAAACACCGGCGATATCGACCGCCTCTTGCTCATTATGTCCTTTACTGAAAAAGCAGGCGTACTCGGCAGCACAGTGCGGATTAAAGACCTATACGGCAAAATCACCCAAGCGCACCTCGACCACGAAAAGCACGCAGTACGCGCCGACAAGCTTAAGGATTAAGCTGCTCAGCTTCGTTAACTTTTATACCTCGCCGTAAAAAGTCTCCAGCGAACAAGACCACCCCCTTCACCCGCTCTAGTGGCAACAACGTGCCGCAATAACGTGATTGCGTGTCTGCATTGTCACTCATCACCATTATTTGCCCTTCCTTTATGGCATGTATGCGCTTAACAATAAAATAATCCGGCTCGGCTTCCACTACCACCACCCTACCACGCTTAATAAAGTGCTTCATTAACAGGCGGGGTAGCTTACAAACCCAAAGGCGGTCGCCGTTATTAATGGCCGGCGACATACTGTTGCCGCTGGCCATAAATCGCTCAATCAAACTTACTTCGCCTCCAGCACAGGCATCACCAACGGCAAATTAGGGGCATAAGGCGCCGTCACCGTTTGTGTCTCAATGTTCTTGGTCGCCCAAAATATTTCAGCATAACGGTTCACCAACTCAACTAGCTCAACGCCATTGCTTTGCGCTGCATTTTGCTTGCAAGCCGAAGCTTTTTGCATAATCTGGTGGGTCAAATCATGTATTTCTGGGAATTGCTCAACATGCGGGGCTTTGAAGTAATCTCCCCAGATGATATTAATTTCAGACTTAACCTTTGCAGCATGCGTTTCTTTATGTTCCACCACGCGGCTTAGTTTATTCAAGGTGTCCAACGAAGGCTTGCCAATCTCGCCCTCCAATTCCTGCATCTGGTCTAAAAACCGCGCAACAGAATGGGCCGCAAGTTGGGCAGTAGAAGGGTCATAAATGCCGCAAGGCACATCGCAATGCGCATGGGCAATGCGCGAGTTAAATAGCTTGTTCATCATTATTAAATAGAATAGATAAAAAGTTTGGGTTTGTTTAAACATCCACGGCCTGACTACTCCAGAAACCGCGCTGTCTGCTCACGCACCGTTCAAATCAGGCGCTTAGTTTATCACTGTATAACCCAAGTGTAAGCCAGTTATTACTCAACAGAAGCACCTAGATTTAAATTACACAATCACACCCAAGCCATTAGCATCTCAAACAATAAATTCGCCGCCGTCAACGCGGTGTTGCCCGTGATGTCATACACCAGCGCCACCTCCACTAAGTCCCCGCCCACCACGTCCAGTCCACGGCAAACGCGGATAATCTCAAGCCCTTGAGAATGCTCAGCCCGCCAATATAGCCCCGCAATAATCGCCCTGTTCACCCCATAAGCCACCGCAAAATAAACCCAGCCCTTGCCCGGCACCGCAGGTATCGCCTGCCGCCATAAACATAATCGCGCCAATCTACGCCGCCATCATAAAGCGATGCGTCACATTGGTGCTCACAAAGGTGGAATTAAACAAGCTGGTGTTCGCCCACGCATACCAAATGGCAATAAATAGGCCGGCGAAAAACAAAAAGTCCTGCACATGCAAATGATGGCTCAGGTAATTGCCCAGCAAAAAAATCACCATCACATGAATCAAATCATAAAACAACTCAATCCAATGCACATGGTCACTTTTGTGCTCCACATCCGCATGATGCTGCGGCTTGCGCCAAATAGGGTGGTCAGATAAGGCCATCGTGTGTGTTCTTCTCAAATGCTGGGTTTGCAGAACCGATAACTTAACAAACCGATTCTAAACGTCAACGATAATCGTTCATAAGAATCAATTTTTCACTACCAACTAGTTTGAGTTAATTTTCAATTTCAGAGTTTTTTTCAGGACCAAGACGTACAAGCTCTTTAGGCAATGTTAAAGCTTTTCGGTCAGAGCTATCAGAAACTGCCAGCATACTGATTTCTTTGCCTTCGATGCAATCACGAATTAGTATACTCTTGTCGATTGGGCTAACTAAACCATAATTCTTGGTTTTATCAAAACGTATAAGTCTCCATAAAATATCATCTCCATAATCTATATAGACTTTCACCTTTGATTCGCTCCAACTATGGAAAAAGCGGCCATTACACCACCAAGTAAAATGATAGGTCAGAGGATTTGTTTCAACTGGCCCAGTTAATGTCATTCTGAAACACCCTTCATTATTACCACGGGCACCATATACAACCCAAATCATACCTTCATAAAACTTTTCTCGACTATTCCTTTCTTCGGCCTTTATTCGAGAATATTGAAACTCAATTACTAAGCCGAACTTAGTTCTTACATCAGCAATATGTTTCTCACCAGTAGAATCGTCAATCTGTACTTCTTCTTGCCACTCTGATGGAAAACAGTTTTTCCATTGCCTATGCCATTCAGTTTCATTTTCCCACCAAGGATCACACATTTTTCGTCCTTTATGCGCCCAATGCCAGAGTATTACTTGCCCACACTTTGAAATCATCTCAGATTTACAAAAAGGACAAATTCCTTTCAGCTCAGGTGAAGGCTCCATCTTTTCGCCATCTACAAGCGCATATTTCATGGTCTTCTGCTAACTGTCATCTTTGTAAACAAATGAAATTGATTCGATTACCATACTTGCTACTTGAGTAGCTTGTAACATTACTACCCCCGATACTCCACCCCAGGCAACACACACAACATCTCAAACAATAAATTCGCCGCCGTCAAGGCGGTGTTGCCCGTGGTGTCATACGCCGGTGCCACTTCAACCAAATCACCGCCCACCACATCAAGGCCGCGGCAACCGCGAATAATCTCAAGCCCTTGATGAATGCTCAGCCCACCAATCTCTGGCGTGCCCGTGCCCGCCGCAAACGCAGGGTCTAAGCCATCAATGTCAAAGGTGATATATACCGACCCCTCGCCCAATTGCTCACGCACCTCACCCATCAGCGGCGCCAGCGATTTATACCAACACTCTTCAGCCTCCACCACGCGTACACCTTGCTTGCGTGGCCAGTCAAAGTCATCGGCCTCATAGCCCGTAGCACGCAAGCCAATTTGCACCATCCGCTTAGGGTCCACCAACCCCTCTTCAATTGCGCGACGAAACGGCGTGCCATGCGCAATGCGCTCACCAAACATGGTGTCGTTCACATCGGCATGCGCATCCACATGCACAATGCCCACCGGCCCGTGCTTTTTAGCCATGGCGCGTAAAATCGGCAAGGCAATGGTGTGATCACCGCCCA
>CALIFM010000281.1 GCA_938021685.1 uncultured Gammaproteobacteria bacterium
TTTGGGTGCCCCTGCAACACCAGCTGCATGGCAAGCCGCGCATTTAGTCACAAAGGTTTGTTTGCCATCGGCCCATGCTGAATGGCTTATCGTGGCGCCCAGCAGCAAACTGCCGGCGATAATGATTGATTTGATCGAGTTCATGTTCAATTCAAAATAGGACGCATATCCGCCCAAATTTTTACGGGCTAATAATAGCGCAGCGCCAATTAACGGCATATGAACTATGCAACACCTATGCCCACAAATGATTGGCAACGTTAACTATGATTATTTTCTCCCTGAGTGACCAAAGCCACCACCGCCGCGCTCGCTCTCATCAAAAGAATTGACCACATTAAACGCTGCTTGCACTACAGGCACAAATACTAACTGTGCGATGCGCTCACCCACATCAACGCGGAAAGTTTTATCGCCGCGGTTCCAGCAAGACACAAACAGCTGCCCCTGATAGTCCGAATCAATCAGCCCAACCAAATTACCCAGCACTATACCGTGCTTGTGCCCTAATCCCGAGCGCGGCAAGATCACTGCGGCCAGTTTGGGGTCATGCACATGGATGGCGATCCCGGTAGGAATGAGCTCAGTGTGGCCGGCAGGCAAATCCAGGGGTTTGTCGATGCAGGCGCGCAAGTCCAGTCCAGCTGAGCCAGGCGTAGCATACGCTGGCAAGCCGAATTCGCTTTCAATGCGAGGGTCTAATATTTTTAAGTCGATGGGCTTTTTCACGGTAATCGCTGCTTAATTTCAGTTAATAATTTTTGCGCTAACTTGTATTTGCTATCTTGGCCTAAAGCCGTCTCGGTGCCATCAGCTGCAAACAGTCGCAAACGGTTTTGCTCGGTGCCAAAACCAAGTTTGGCATCGCTAACGTCATTAGCGGCGATTAAATCTAAATTTTTACTCTCCACCTTGCCTTGTGCAAACCGCTTCACATTCTGCGTTTCAGCCGCAAAGCCGACAGTGAATGGCCGACCTGTTTTAAGCTTACCCACACTGGCAACAATGTCAGGGTTTTTGACTAAATCTAGTTGCAAACGATCGCCGCTTTTTTTGATCTTCTGCGTTTGTATATCTGCTGGGCGATAATCCGCCACGGCAGCCACGCTAATAAAGACATCCGCTTTGCTTGCCACTAACTGCGCGTGCACCGCATCATACATATCTTGCGCTGATTGCACATCAATGCATGCCGCACCTTCTGGCGCACTCAAGCACACAGGGCCACTAATGAGCGTAACTTTAGCATTCGCATCACAAGCGGCTTGTGCGATTGCATAGCCCATTTTACCTGAGCTACGGTTGGTCAGCCCACGCACGGGGTCCAGTGCCTCCCAAGTGGGGCCAGCCGTAACCACAATGTGTATGTTGCCTAGGTCTAAAGACTTGGCCATTGGCTTAATTCACACTCTAATTTAATTAGTATACTAGCACTGCACCGAATCAGCACTCTGACCCAGCAGTGCTTGCACGATGTCTTCGGGTTCGCTCATACGCCCTTCGCCCACATCGCCGCAGGCTTGGTCGCCCACTGCGGGGCCTATGATTTGCACCTCACGTTCTTGTAAGATAGCCAAATTAGCTTGCGTGGCCGCATGGTTCCACATCTGCACGTTCATCGCCGGTGCAATATAAAGCGGAGCAGGGCTGGCCAAGCACAAAGTGCTAAGTAAATCCCCAGCCATACCATGTGCTAGTTGCGCCATACAGTGCGCAGTGGCCGGGGCGATAATTATTTTATCAGCCCATTTAGCCAGCTCGATGTGGTCCATGGCTGATTCCGCCTCGGCGTCAAAGGTATCGCTGCGCACCGGCCGCTCACTCAAGGTTTGCAAGGTAAGCGGTGTCACAAACTGCTGCGCCCCTTGGCTGAGCACCACTTGCACAGCTGCGTTTTGCGCGCGCAATAAGCGCACCAGCGCGGGTGTTTTGTAAGCAGCAATGCCGCCGGTGACGCCGAGTAAAATATGTTGACCATCCATTTTCATTGTCATCTGTCTTTAGTTAACCACCACCTAAGCAGCGAACCTGCACCAAGTCTAAAGCCAAAGCCGAATAATAACCAGCTTAGCTATTACCTGTAATTAAGCTCGGCTATCTTACATGTCATGATAAGTTGTTCAGATAAAATCCCGCGAAGCGGGGGTTTGCCTTTATAATTTGGGGACAAGTTCCAAAAACCAAACCCTAAACCAAACACTAAACTAGGCCCACAACCTTATGAGCGCAGACAATTTTAAGCAAGCGGCCGCCGCAGCGGCGATGGATTTTATTGATCACGGCGACGTGATCGGCGTGGGCACGGGCAGCACTGCCAACCACTTTATTGACCTGTTAGGTGCAAACAAAAGCAAGATTGAAGGCGCAGTGGCCAGCTCTGAAGCCAGCACCGAGCGCCTGCAGAGTCATGGCATTGAGGTACTGGAATTGAACCAAGTGGGCAAATTGCCTGTCTATGTAGATGGCGCCGATGAAGTAACCCAGCATGGCCACATGATTAAAGGCGGCGGCGGCGCGCTGACGCGCGAGAAAATTGTTGCCCAAGCCAGCGATAAATTTATCTGTATTGCCGACGACAGCAAGCTAGTGAACACACTGGGTGAGTTCCCGCTGCCGATTGAGGTGATTCCGATGGCACGCAGCCTAGTCGCACGCTTTTTGGTGTTGCAGGGCGGCCAACCGGAATACCGCGAAGGCTTTACCACCGACAACGGCAATGTGATATTAGATGTGCGCAATTTAAAGATTGCCAATCCGGTGGAGCTGGAAGCAGCCTTGAACCAAATGCCCGGTGTGGTCACTGTGGGCTTGTTTGCCAAACGCGGCGCCAATGTGGTATTACTAGGTGGTAAAGACGGCGTGCAAAAGCTGACTATCTAATCAGCACTGTGGCCTTGAGCGGCCGCGATCAGAAAATAAAACGAGGAAATACGTAATGAATCAGGATATCAATCATCTAAAGCTGTGGCTGGGAATTACCGCGGTCTTGAGCGTCGCGCTTAGCCATTATGCGGGCGGTATTCCCGGTCAAATGATCAGCATTTCTGGCCTATTTTTTGTGCTGGGCTTAGCGTATTTTGTTGCCAAAGCTAGCAATGAACATAAAGACGATTTGGGCGAAGAACGCTTCGTTCATATCGAAGGGCGTAGCGAACCATTAATTAATGGCCGTTGGTTTGCCTTTTTGGTAGTTGCCGCGGTACTGGCGTTTATGTTGGTTTGATGATGGTTAAAAATAATCAATACTGAGAAACCTTTAACCAACAACAAAAATCTAATCCGACATATCTTGCTCTAAAAATATTTTTTCCAAATATTTAACTTTTTAACGCATGGAGCGGCCACGCTTATTCGCCTTGTATTGAACATATTTGATGTGAGAAATTTGCGTTACTTAAGGACTAACGATATTACGATAACTGCATGAGCCCAACAAA
>CALIFM010000282.1 GCA_938021685.1 uncultured Gammaproteobacteria bacterium
ATACTGCTTTCTGGGCATGACATAGTCCTCGTTAGTCTTAAGGTTTAGTGTAAAACAACTAAAATCCTAACTTTAATACTGGACTCGTTTATAGGGGGCAGGTCAGGTTAGCTCTAGTTTGTGGGCAACCGTTATTGCTAAGTTACTTAAACTTGTTAAGCAACTGATGGTTAACATTCAAATTTTACGCCTTAATCCAATTTTGTCTTTATCCACAAACGTAGAATATGATAATCTGCGCATTTTTTAGGTTTCAGTGGTCGGATAGGCGAACCACTAAGGCCTTGTTGCTTATAATATGTTTCGTGTATTTGCAACGATTATAATTATAAATCATAGGAGGAAATAATAATGTTAAAGCAACAAACATGGCGCGCGGCGCTTTTTTTAATCACATTGTTCATAGGCGCATTCGGCGCTGTCTACCCTGGGGCCGCTGCCGCGCAAACCCAGTGTCAGTTGGTAGGAAGCAGCTTTCAGCCATACGGTCATTACACCATTATAACACTGGATAGTCCTAGCTACGTGGCCGCCATCGACCTCAGTTTTACTCAAGCCACTCCAGTTGGTAGCACCATAGATGTGCTGTTTTCAGGCGCAACTGATTACGCTCCAATAAACATAGACAATCAATCTCTTCCCATTATTCCCTTAGGCTTATCCGGCGTTAGAAAAATTCGCTTTTATGCCGACACCTCCGACCTTACCGACGCACGCGTCTGCCTCACCACACCCACCTCAATAGGCAACCCCACAACTGAAACCAACCCAACAGACCCAAATACTCCAGTTGATGACGCATGTGAGTCTGCTGACATTAGCTGGACGAGGTTTGGTCACTATGTTGAAATTGAATTGAACAACACTGCTAATGTGGTTGGCGTAAATCTCAGTTTTGCGTCTGCGACCGGCATCAGCAATGTCGACGTCGACAAAGTTAATTATCCCTTCCAAACGATCCAGACAGACGGCACGCTACCGTATCTTCAATTTGTCAATAGCCAGTCTCAAGTTGAAAATATTCGAGTGTACACAGATAACAATAACTCTGCTGTTACCTCAATCAACGTTTGCATCACTCCCCCAGTAACAATTGGCGGGCCAACCACTGAAACAGAGCCAGAAGGGCCCGGCACTCCAGGGAATAATGAACCATACAACCAGTGCTCAGCAGCGAGCATTGACGGGCTTTATCTAAACATAAACCATGAGCACTCATTCTGGCCACTGCAAGCACCTATTAGTGTACCTTCGTACTCTAGCATGGAAATTAAACTCAGCACCCCGACTGATATGGAAGGCTTCACGCTTGCGTGGCAGCACCCCATTCAGCTGCTTGAAGCCTCCACCGGCACCATACCTGTAGCGGTTACTCACAAGGTGACACCTAACCAAACAGGAACTTCAGTCGAATTAGTCACCGGTACAAATGGCCGCTATGAATTCGTTGACAACAAAAAGCTCTATGGCGTCACCAAGCTAGTTGTTCAAGTGGCTGAAGCAAGCAGTGGGCCATTTGTGAGCGGTGTACTGCTGGGAGCAGAAATTTGCCCAACGGTAGCCGATCTCTATACATTAGCACCCGTAGCTCAAGTCAATCCGCTCAGCAGCACAACCTCTGTTGGTCGATATTGCCGTGTAGCAGCACTAGATGAACTTGTCGTTGATGGCACTAGAGATTCCGATAACATAGGTGGCTCACATGAAATTAACAGCAGCGTTGCCTATTACCTTGCTGCGGAATTAACTGTCTCAGGGCTTGAAGCCAAGTGGCAAAATAATCAAGCAATAAGCTATGTTGATTACTATAATCCGGATGACAGCACTTGGACTCGTATCGGCTTCAGTGAAGTGATGGGCCCAAGTGGGCAAAAAAGAATCGTTTTTGATCACCCAGTGCAGGCCAAGTATTTCTATGTAAAGCTACAGGGTCAGGAAAATGATAATGTCTTTTTCTCTGCTCGTGCTTGTCTTGAGTGGCAAGAGGAACCACCAACCCTACAAACATTAGTCCTATCACCAATAGAAGGTTGCGATAATGGCGCTTGCACAGTTCCTACCGACTTCGACTTAGATGCAGATGGTGATGGCATACGAGACCAGCTTGAAGCCACTCTAGCTCGTCGATTCTTTCCCAACTTGATGATGCTGAAAAGCGTAGGTAATTTTAGAGATCTACACAACTTTAATGTCTTTTATGGTAACCCTGCACCGTACAAATCTCATACTGACAATATTGGCAAGCCTTCTATAGGCAAGCAAACTACGATTCCATATCGGATGAGCATTGCGGCCGCACCACCAGAGACTTCAGGAGGGTTAGCAAGCACACCTGACACAACCTACGGTAGGTGCTTCAATGGAGCATTTACTTGCTTGGAGTACCGCATTGGTTTGCCCTATTTCGAAGACTTTGGCCTTACCGTCAGTCTCTTTGCTGGTTGGGTTAACTTGATTGACATACAAAAGCATAAAGGCGATTCAGAATTTGTTTCTATGATTCTTATGAAACCTGGGCCCCTTACCAATGCAACAACTAGTGAAGATAATTGGTTTATAGGTATTATAAGATACGATCATCGTGGCGACTTCACGATGG
>CALIFM010000283.1 GCA_938021685.1 uncultured Gammaproteobacteria bacterium
ACCGATGCAACCTGCAGGGGACGCGCTTGCAACGGCCAAGCAATGGTTAAGTGAAGCAAAAAAGCCGTTGGTGCTGGCTGGCGTGGATGTGCTTAATCAAAATGCGAGTGAAGCCGTTGCGAAGTTTTGCCAGCAACATGCCATTCCCATTATCACTTCCTACAAAGGTAAGGGTATTGTCCCCGAAGATCATGCCTTGGCACTAGGCGGCGCCGGTCTATCACCGAAGGCAGATGAAATATTGCTGCCGCTTTTAGCGCAAAGCGATTTAGTTATTCTTGCAGGATATGACCCCATAGAAATGCGCCCTGGCTGGCAAAACCCTTGGAGCGACAATGCCCGAGTGATTGAATTTTCGGCCGAAAGCAACACGCATTATATGCATCAAGCAGCACTTAATTTTGTCGGTAATGTGGTAGCAGGATTGCAATCACTGAATGCCAAGCCAGCAGCAGCTTGGGCAAGCGATGAGATAAACGCGGCACGTTCAGCACTACAAGAAGCTTATCCGAGCGATGAAACTTGGGGCCCTGCTGCCGTGATCGACGAATGTCATCAGCGTGTACCTCGCGAGACTGTGGCAACGGTTGATAGCGGCGCACACCGCATTTTACTGAGCCATATGTGGCAATGTTATTCGCCTCGGGCCTTATTACAATCAAGCGCTTTATGCACCATGGGCTGTGCGGTACCTTTGGCCATCGGCCGAAAGTTGGCTGAGCCTACACGGCCCGTCATTGCATTTGTAGGCGATGCAGGCCTGGAGATGTTCCTAGGTGAATTGGCCACTATTCGTGACTTAAAATTGGGCATTCCTATTGTTGTGTTTGTTGATACCAGTTTGGCGCTGATCGAGCTAAAACAGCGTAACGTAGGCTATGAAAACTTAGCCGTTGATTTTGGGGCAACTGATTTTCCAGCAGTGGCAAAAGGCTTAGGCGGTATTGGTTTGTGGTGCCACGACAGAGCAAGCCTTGGTGATGCAGTAGATGCTGCTTTTACGCGTGAAACGTTCACTGTTATCGCTGCTGTTATTGGCGAAAAAGCCTACGATGGCCGTATTTAGCTATGCTATAAAATTGATCGTGACTAGCTGTTCATTGACAGTAACAACCCTACGCAACGTGATATTATTGTTTGCACGCCTGTTGAATAGGCTGGTGCTGACAAATGGATATCAAATCATTAGAAACAATTATCGCAATTTGCGATACGGGCTCATTTGGTGAAGCCGCTGAGCAAGTTAATTTGTCGCCCTCGGCGGTAAGTTTGCGTGTTCGCTCATTAGAAAAGCAGCTGGGCTTATCGTTATTTGATCGAAACCATCGCTCGCCTGTCCTCAATACAGAAGGCCATGCATTTGTACAGCGCGCACGTATTGTTTATGACAGTTGGAACAAGCTGATCGAGGACTTCAAGCCAGCACATCCTTATGAATCATTGCGATTAGGCGCAGTGCCTACCAGCCTGCTGTCTACTGTCCCATCAGCGATGAAGGAGCTTCAAGAAACCGTTCCTGGTTTACACATTAAATTGACAACTGGCTTGTCTGATTACCTAGGCGAAATGGTGCTGCGCGGGGAGCTAGACTGCGCCGTAGTGAGCCAAGCCATCAGCCTAAACGCTGAGCTTCGATATAGAGAAATTGAAAAACAACCACTGGTCGTAATTGCATCCAAAAGCCTTCTGGGAGAAACCGATATCGAATTACTGGAGAATACTTCTTATATCAGATTCAATAAACATACTTGGGCGGGTGGGCATATTGAAAAACAATTAAGTATGCGGAAAATAAATTTAGATATCACAATGGAAGTGGACACACTTGATGGCATTTGCGCCCTTGTTGCCAACGGTGTAGGTGTTTCTGTGGTGCCACAGATGGCCATCTTAGAATCGTTTTCTAATCGTATAAAAACGCTGCCTTTTGGGAACCCACCCGTCTATAGAACGATCGGTTTATTGGAGGCAAAAATCAACCGCAGTAGAGAAGTAACAGATACTTTATATAAAACTTTAACAAACCTAAAAATAACAGCTTCAGAATAAAATTTTAACGTCCAAGTGACCATCAGTTTTTGAAGCAAATGCTCGAGCAATATTTGCATACTCATTCCTTACTATTTAGCAAAAAACTTTACCTATGAAGGCTGTGCACGGCTAAGTAATGGATTAGCCAAAGTAGCAAACAACATGACGGGAAAGGGTATTGTCAGAATAAAATTTTCAACGCTGTTTTTCGGCAAAATGAAACCTGTAACCAATTGATTTCATTAGATTGAAATTTTCAGAAAGCACTAAAAAACACTGGTTTTTTAAGTTAATCTGACAACACCCGCTAGCCTAAACAATAAGCTAGCGCCTTAAACCTCTATCTTACTTGAGCACACACAATCTATAGTGCATTAAAACAATAATAACTTGCACGCTTTTCATAAGTGAAGGTTAAATTACGAGTTATTGTCACAGGTTCACAAGAAGAGTCGACTGGGGTGAAAGTCGCCTCTATTGGGTATTCTCGTACAAAAATAACTTTATCGCAGTATTCTCCTATTTGGTTTATGGGAGGACTCACATATTACGTCATTAT
>CALIFM010000284.1 GCA_938021685.1 uncultured Gammaproteobacteria bacterium
AACCGTTTGGCGAAGCATGGTACCAAGGTGAAGAGCCGTTATGGCCTCGTGCCACGGCTGATAGTGTACGTACTCCTGGCTTAACTTTGAACACGGTGCAGCAAACCCTGCAACAAGCTGCGCAGCAAGGCCCGTTGTTTGTTAAAGACTTTCCACATTACATCAACCATATTGCCGATGAGGCATTTTTAGCAGACTTTAATCACAGCTTTTTGATTCGTGACCCGGCTAAAACTATTACCTCAATGTATAAACATTGGCCCGATTTTCACTTGATTGAAACAGGCTTTGTGGAGCAGCGTGATCTGTTTGATCGTTTATGTGATCAGCTGGGTGTATCCCCACCAGTTATGGATAGTGATGATTTGTTGGAAAACCCACAAGAGATGGTGGCAACCTGGTGCGAACGGGTGGGCATACCCTTTATTGAGAGTGCACTAAACTGGGAGCCGGGCGCGCGCGATGAAGTTAGTTGGTGGGATGGCGGCTCGTTTCATGAAAATTTGCGCAATTCAACAGGCTTAGAACCACAACAACGCCGTTATGTGGAAATCGATCATCTACCCGATGCCGTCAAAAAAATGTACGACGCTGTATTACCAGATTACCAACATTTGTATGCGCACCGTTTTACCAGTTCAAATTCGGCAGAGGCCTTAAAGAATGTCTGAATCATCAAATATCAACAAAGCCACTAATATTACTTGGAAAGCCACTAATATTACTTGGCATGGCATGAAGGTGGATAAGCAAGTACGTGCAAAGGCAAACAAGCAAAAGCCCTGTGTATTGTGGCTGACGGGTTTGTCAGGTTGCGGTAAATCTACTTTGGCCGATGCTTTGGAGATTAAGCTACAGGAAATGGGCCATCGCACTTACTTGCTGGACGGCGATAATGTACGTCATGGCTTGAGCAAAGATCTCAGTTTTTCAGATGAAGACCGTGTGGAAAACATCCGCCGTGTGGCTGAGGTGGCGCGTTTGATGGTAGATGCTGGTTTGATTGTGATTACTTCGTTTATCTCACCGTTTCGGGCTGAGCGCCAATTGGCACGTAGCCTGATGGAGCCCGATGAGTTTTTCGAGATTTTTGTCGATACCCCTTTGGAAGTGTGCGAGCAGCGTGATCCAAAAGGCCTATACAAAATGGCTAGAGCGGGCAAGATTAAGCACTTTACGGGTATTGATTCAGATTACGAATTGCCAGAAAACGCGCAAATGGTAATTAATGGGGCGGACAGTGAACCGGACGTACTGGCAGATCAAGTGATTGCATTCTTACGCCAGCAAGTGGTACTTAACGCTGACGATTAGCGCGGTGCTGTTGCTAATTACTGAGCTTTGAACATGAGCCTTGCATTCGAAGAATTAGATTTTCAGGCTACACCTTTGGGTGATATTAGCCTGCGGCGGCGCGCTGAGCCACGTTTGGGTGGCAAGCAGCTGTATGAAGTTAAGCTGGATGATGAGTTTTTAATGTCCAGCTTGTTCACTGAGGCTGAAGAGCAGTTGGCCACATTGGCGTTGGCACACTTTCAAGATGGAGCTTTGCTCAACAAAAGTGAGGGCTTAGATGTGGTGGTTGGCGGTTTGGGCTTGGGCCACACTGCTGCAGCTGCTTTGAGTAATCAGCAAGTAATCTCGGTGCAGGTAGTAGAAGTCATGGCGCCGATTATCAGCTGGCATCAACGCGGTTTAGTGCCGCTTGGCGAGCAGCTGACCGCAGATAAGCGCTGTAACTTGGTGTTGGATGATTTTTTCGCTTTGGCTGCATGGCAGGAGGGCGGGTTTTACCGTGAAGAGCCGAACAAGCTAGCACATGCACTGCTACTGGACATCGACCATTCACCTAACCACTGGCTCAACAGCGAGAATCAGCACTTTTATACGCCCGAACGTTTGCAAACTATGGCTCAAAAGTTGCACTCGGACGGTGTGTTCGGCTTGTGGTCGAACGACCCACCAGATGCTGATTTTTTAACTTTATTACATAGTGTGTTTGCTCGCGTTGAATCACACATTATTAGTTTTGATAACCCTTTTCGCGAGCAGTCATCGACTAATACGATCTACTTAGCCTATGTGGCTTAAAGACAAGCTGCAGTGCTTCTAGAGATATGCAAAACGCAAATCATCAATTAGCACAAACTTCCTTACTTGGCGTTGCCTATATGGTGGCTGGTATTTTTGCCTTAGAGCTCATGGATGGAACCGCCAAATACCTCATGATGGATGGAATTGGTCCTGTCCAAATATTGGGTATCCGCAGCGCTATCATTGTGAGCTTAATGCTGCTGTTTTATGTTAAAAAAAGACAGCTATCGCAACTTAAACCAAGTCAACCCACGGCTCTCATGGTGCGTGGCCTGCTGGGCTTTCTAGCACCGTTCTGCTTTTTTAAATCCCTTCAAACTTTACCATTGGCCGATGCCACTGTGGTGTTTTTTAGCTCCACTTTTATGATCACTGCTCTGTCATGGCCATTGCTACGCGAAAAGGTGGGGCCGCATCGTTGGGCTGCGGTAGTGTTGGGTTTTGCGGGGGTCATCATTGCTATTGAACCAGAAGGTGGCGGAAGTTTGATTAGCTATGCTTATTGCTTAGCTGGCAGCTTAGCCTATGCAGTGCTGTTTTTATCAGGGCGAATGCTATCGAAAACCAACTCAATTATCAGTTTGGTATTTACATTTAACCTTGGAATAGGCTTGGTTAGCGCTGTATTTATGTCAGCGGTGTGGGTGCCTATGGCGCTGATTGATTGGTGGTTGGTGCTGGTGTGCTCGTTATTGGCTTTGGGAGGGCATATTTGTCTAACAACGGCTTTTGCCAAGGCCCCTGTTGGCGTGCTAGCGCCGTTTGAATATAGTGCATTGGTCTGGGCAGTAATAGTGGGC
>CALIFM010000285.1 GCA_938021685.1 uncultured Gammaproteobacteria bacterium
TGAGATTGACCAAGAGATATCAAATGTTAGCCGTACAACATTACAAGGCGCTTCTGACTTAGTGACTGATAACCGTTCTATTAAAACGACTGTGCAAGTAGAGGATGGGCAGATTATTGTTTTGGGCGGTTTAGTGCGAGATAGTTTAGTCGACACAGTTGAAAAGGTACCTGTGCTAGGCGATATCCCGGGACTTGGTGCATTGTTTCGTAAAAAGGGTAAAGCATCAGCTAAGACAAACTTGATGATATTTTTGCGACCCAAAGTCATTCGCTCTCATCAAGACTTGATTGATTTAACACGCAAGAAATATCAGTATATTCAAGCTAAAGAAGAAGTTGGGCAACCAGACACGGAACAACTGCTTCCTGAAGTGGAGGTTCCAAAACTTCCGAATAGGGATTGGGAGCGAAATGGTATAGAAGTTGAACGACCTGCGCCTATGCCTAAAACAGAAGCTATTGAAGTTGATAATGGTACTGGCCACAATCGATGATTGATCGTATTCATTATGGCCAATAATACACTTGCAACGGTTACTTCTTTAGATGCTGCAACAAATCAGCAAGAGGTAGACCGATTAAGGTTAGTTGATCCCAAGTGGCTAAATAGTGTCCCGTATCACTATGCTAAGCGCCATCAGTTATTAGTGAGCCATGAAGTCGATGGCGAAATTCTTGTGATTCATTCCAATAGCTTTCAAATCAATACGCTAACGGAATTAAAACGGCAATTAAATCGTTCGATTCTACTTGAACAGTTAGATGAAGAAGAGTTCAACCATTTGCTGAGACAGGCTTATGATAAAGGCCAGTCTGCAGCTGCTCAAATGGTTGAAGATATCGATGAAGAGGTTGATTTTGCATTGCTGGCGCAGGAGTTGCCGGAGACAATGGACCTGTTGGAAGCCTCTGACGATGCCCCAATTGTTCGTTTGATTAATTCGTTATTGACCCAATCAATTCGTGAAGATGCATCAGATATTCACTTAGAAGCGTTTGAAGATCGTTCAGTAGTAAGGTTTCGAGTAGATGGCCTGTTGCGGGATGTTATTGAAACAAAGCGTCAGTTACATAGTGCCTTAGTCTCTCGAATTAAAGTAATGGCAAAACTTGATATTGCAGAGAAGCGCTTGCCACAAGACGGTAGAATTTCATTACGAGTAGGTGACCACTCTATTGATGTTCGCGTATCTGTATTGCCCACGCAACATGGCGAGCGCGTTGTTTTGCGAATATTAGATAAAAGCAGTTCTCGCTTTGATTTGCTCGAGCTGGGGATGACCGAAAAGATCAGGACACAGTTTGATTCTATCATTCGTACACCTCACGGCATTGTATTGATTACAGGGCCGACAGGCTCAGGCAAAACCACTACACTTTATGCAGGGTTATCAAAAATCGACCGAAAGCGTCTAAACGTATTAACAGTCGAAGACCCCATTGAGTACGATCTCGACGGCGTAGGTCAAACTCAGGTTAATTCTAAAATAGATTTAACCTTTGCCGCTGGGTTGCGTTCTATTTTGCGGCAAGACCCCGATGTCGTATTAGTAGGTGAAATACGTGATGTTGAGACTGCGCAGATAGCGATTCAATCAAGTTTGACTGGGCATTTGGTGTTATCTACATTGCATACCAATACAGCTATTGGTGCAGTCACACGCTTGATTGATATGGGTGTTGAGTCATTTCTGATTGCATCAAGCCTCACTGCTATCTTATCGCAGCGCCTCGTGCGTCGACTATGTGAAAACTGCCGAGAAGAGTACTATCCATCTAATACGGAGCTTAAGAAGTTTAAGCTGAAGGCTTCAATTAGAACATACCGTTCAGCAGGGTGTTCTGAATGCAGTCATACTGGCTTTCGAGGTCGCGTCGGTATTTATGAGTTAATAAAAGTAGATGAAACATTACGGACACTCATCCATGACAATGCGAGTGAAGACATAATGCTGCAGCATGTTCGCCAAACAGTTCCAAGCATTACCGAAAATGGGCTGGATAAAGTCAAGCAGGGAGAAACCAGCTTAAGCGAGTTAACTCGCGTTACATTAGAACTATAGCGCAGCACAATGGGTAGCTTTGAATATAAGGCACTAGATCCTAAAGGGCGGAATAAAAAGGGGATTATTACGGCGGATACTCAGCGCCACGCGCGGCAGAAGCTGCGTGAGCAAGGCTTACTGCCAATTGAAGTTGTTGGTGAGGGAATAATAAGTAATGTTACTAACAAGACCCAGAGCAGCAGAGCACAGAGTTACCGTGTGTCGGATGCGGATTTAGCTTTAGTGACAAGACAATTTGCCGTTTTGCTTGATTCCGGTATGACTGTCGAAGATTGCTTGAGCGGAATCGTTGGCCAAGCTGAGGCCTATAAGTTAAAAAGTATACTGACCGGAGTTAACTCAAATATCCAAGAAGGGCAGTCTTTGGGTGGAGCGCTTAGTCAATACCCTAAAGCATTTTCTGAACTATATGTGGCTTCGGTGTCTGCGGGTGAGCAGACTGGTAAATTAACTGAAGTGATGGAGCGCCTTGCAGATTACATTGAAACTCGCCAGTCAATAAAGCAACGTGTTGGTGTGGCACTTATTTATCCAATTATTTTGATGCTAGTTGCTATTGTCGTAGTGGCTGGGCTGATCACTTATGTGGTGCCGAGGGTAGTATCAGTGTTTTCGGATACTGGACAAGAGTTACCTTGGTTGACGACTGCGCTAATTTCAGTGAGTGATTTTCTCAAAGCATATGGAATTGGGTTATTACTATTTCTAATAATTGGGGCTATTAGCGCAATATTTATTTTTCGCATGCCTGGACCGAAACGATGGCTGCATGGTTTGTTTTTAGTTATGCCAGGAATTAAGCGATTGAGTCGCGGGTTAAATTCTTCAAAAATGGCACGTACTTTAGCGATCATGGTTGGTAGCGGCGTGCCTCTGTTGACCGCAATGCAGTCGAGTGCTCAAGTGATAGGTAACCGAGTGATGCGTGCAGGCATGGTTGACGCTGCCCATGAAGTTGCTGAGGGCGCAAGCTTGCATCGGTCGCTTGAACGAGCAAAATGCTTCCCTCCACTATTAGTACAAATGGTTGCGAGCGGCGAATCAAGTGGCCAATTGTCTAGTATGCTAGAAAAGGCAGCGACAGCCACTGAACGTGAACTTGAAAATCGGCTGGCAGTATTGGTAGGATTATTCGAGCCGCTAATGATTTTAGTGATGGGTGGAATTGTTATGCTAATTGTGCTGGCTATTTTGTTACCCATTTTTGACCTTAATCAACTTATTACTTAGATTATTAATATGCCAAGAAAACAAGCTGGATTTACGCTGATAGAAATCATGGTGGTCGTCGTTATTATTGGCGTCTTAGCAACTTTGATTTTACCTAGGGTACTAGGTCGACAAGATGATGCACTTATGGTGAGAGCACAGAGTGATATTCGTACGATGTCGAGTGCATTACAGCTATATAAGTTAGATAATTTTAAATATCC
>CALIFM010000286.1 GCA_938021685.1 uncultured Gammaproteobacteria bacterium
GAGTGAGTAGCCAAGTCATGTTACGGCGTATCACCCTCATTACTTTAGCACCCGCTATTCAAAAGCAAATACTGACTGGCACACTGCCGCAGCGCGTAAATCTGAAACAGCTTATCGAAGCCAGTCGCATCTTAGCTTGGAACAACCAAATGCGGTTTTTGCAGCTGGCACGTTAAAGCTTAACTTAGCAAGCACCCACTAAAAAGCCGGACTAATTAGTCCGGCTTCTTTATTCAAAGTCAAATTTGTGGCCAGCAGCCCCGCTCAAATCAAGATTGTTCAGCACCTCCGATTATGGCCTTAGAGACAAACCCGAGATTAGTCTCTATAATAACCGAAAAAAGCTTCTCAGCCTAAAACAGAGACTGCCGAAAAGCCCCAAACCGCGCGGTTCTGCGGGACAATCAATCCTTTGTAAGCTATTGATTGCAAAAGGTATTTTAATGGCGGTGCAAAACCCACTATACGAACTCCAGTCTCTAAACTATTTCCCTGTTAACCCCCTATTTACAGGGAAATAATGCAATTTAACAGGGAGTTTTGCCCGATTACGCGTTTTCAGCACCATTTAATTCATACTAAACAGTAAGTTACGTGGGTTTTGACGTTCACCTGTTATTTTCTTAACAGGGAATTATCAGGGAATTCGAGCTTTAACTTCTAAAACTAGGAATGTGATTAATAATGAACACTTAATTTTTGCTGCCTACTCTTTCAGCTATACCACCCTAAAAGAACTTAAAATCAAGCCGCAAATGAAACTGGGCTAAGGCCATCGAGGTCTAGTGTTTGGCTAGTCAGATGTAAATCGTAATTATCTTGCATCATCATCCAGCTTTCAGGTGAGCGGCCAATGACCTTAGAAAGACGCAATGCCATTTCGGAAGACACATCGCTCTTGCAGTTTAGTAACCGGCTAAACGTCGATGGACTGACTTGTAAACGCCGAGCCATATCATTGATGCCAAGCTCAAAGGGCTCAATGTACACTCGTTTAATAAAAGCCCCAGGATGCAGGGGGTTATGTTGTTTAATTTCCATTAGTGGTAATCCTCGTAATTAACGATATAAGCATGGCCATCGATGAATTCAAACACCATTCGCCAGTTCTTGTTCACATCAATTGCCCAAAGTCCTTTGCGGTCTCCCGATAAACGATGTAATCGCCACCCAGGAATATTCATATCTTCCACTGAAAAAGCCGTGTGTAAGGCTTGTAGTTGCTCTTCAAGTCGGTCGGCATGTTGAGAGTTTATGCCCGATTTGCTCCCTGTTGAAAAGAATTTCTGCAGCCCTTTGTGTTTGAAGCTTTTGATCATTGGAACACTATACCATATTGCGCAACGAGCAACGATTGAAATACGGTTATCACGCCATATATCTGCTAACTTTCAACGGCTGTACATACGATCGCTGAGCATGACAACCCTTTATTATTGTGTGCAATTAAATCAATCTAGACCAGCTTAAGTACACTCCACTCACTAGGGCTACAAGCCAAGCTCTTTACGCCACTTTGCCACATTAGGTCTCATTAAGTTTGCATTATCTAGATTAGGCTTCTTTCTATGTTCAAAACTGCTCAATACCGCTTCTAACAATTCACGGCCTTGTGGGCTTTTTGCGGCTTCACGCGGCGTTTGCCCTTTTAATGAGGGAAGTGAAGAATCCAGCCAATCAGAGTAGTGCTCTTGCACTTTTTATTGAACAATTGCCTGAATTTCTGAGTTCTCCATCAGATTTTCATGCTCGTCATCGAAATCACTTTCGTGCGATTTATCAGCTTGTTCATCCAGCATACTTTCCAATGATTCTGAAACAGAATGCAGAAACTTTGCCTTTGCACCCAAATAGTGTTCAACTTTTTTCTTTGCTTGATCTGCACGT
Organism: uncultured Gammaproteobacteria bacterium; assembly: GCA_938021685.1. Classification (GTDB taxonomy): domain Bacteria; phylum Pseudomonadota; class Gammaproteobacteria; order Arenicellales; family Poriferihabitantaceae; genus JAAELZ01. The sequence continues at coordinate 1,888 of CALIFM010000286.1, forward strand.
TCGTTAGATAGCACATCAATGCTTAGTTCATCACCTCTAATCTCGATACCGCCCAAAACGCTGTGGCTGTTTGGTTTTAGCCAGGGGAAGTCTACCGAATACAAAGCACTCGCTTTATCGTAGCTTGCCGTGTATTTTAAATCGATTGCGCTTAGTTTTTCAGCCAGCGGGGCCAATGCGTCCATGGCTTCTTGCGGTGTACACGACAATCTGAATTTGACTGTCGTTGGACGCACAGTCTCACCGTCCACATTTTGTATTGATGGTGGTTCAAACATAGCTTGCGTAAGCTGATGCGCAAAGTCCCTAATTTCGTACTGGTATTTCTTTAGCCAAGATTTAGTAAAGCGTTTTGGTAAGTAATGCTGCTTAAACTCGATAATATGGGCAATCATATGCGGCACAATGGGATAAGGTGACGTTCCAAACATCATATTTACACCATCTAACATAAGCACTCGTGTGTATAACGCACTGCCGCAAACTGCACGAGTGGCAGCCTGTTGCTCACTAACGGTAACCTCTTTACCCGTTAATAAATCTTTTAGCAGCATGGATTGACTTTCTGCTACATCCAACACCTGATAGAAACTAAAATGCGTAGTATTCGCCGCTTCAATAAAGCTTTGCTCTGCTGAATCTAGGCGCTTGGGGTAACGAGAAAGAAGCTGCTTACAAATATTGCCTGTTAATTTTTCTAGTTCTGAGTGCTTATCCGCGGGACCGCTTTCACTGTACTCCTCAGGAATGAACTCCCAGTTATAGAAAAACCACGGCAAAAATATCGAGGTGGCTTCTTCCGTTCCATCAAAGTCAGGCGCTCCATCTTCAGGCCAAAGCCAATATTCTTCCCAAGCGGCACTTAAGGTCTGCATCGGGTAATGCTCAGAAACAAACTTCATTAGCTTAGGCTCTAAGCGCCCTTCAACCTTCCGCCAGCGCCGGTATGGCAGGTTGGAAACAACCGTAGCCTCTTTACTCAAGCAGCACTTTTTATATTTCAGGCCGCTGCCACAAGTGCAGGGGTCGTTTCTACCAATATTGCTCATCTAGCCAAAATATCATCAGCCCAACGACAGTGAAGTAGATAACAAGTATTGTGCATCAACATGCATATAAATATTCTCGGGCAGTGCTTTATCAAAATTGCAGGGTATT
>CALIFM010000287.1 GCA_938021685.1 uncultured Gammaproteobacteria bacterium
ACCGCCAAAAACAAACGTTTGACTGGTGCCCGCGTGTTTATGGATTTAGTGTCAGTCACTGGCACTGAAAACATCATGATGGCCGCCACCTTGGCCGAGGGCACAACGATAATTGAAAACGCCGCGCGCGAGCCGGAAGTAACCGACCTAGCCGATTGTCTGATTGCCATGGGCGCTAACATCACTGGTGCGGGCACCTCGGAAATCACTATCGAAGGTGTGGAGAGCTTGCACGGCGCACAGCACAACGTCATAGCCGACCGCATCGAAGCAGGCACCTTCTTAGTGGCTGCTGCTGCTACTCGCAGCAAGATCAAAGTGACCCAGATGGTGCCCGATCATCTAGATGCGGTACTCACCAAGCTACAAGAAGCGGGCGCTCACATCACCACTGGTAAAGACTGGGTGCAATTGGATATGCGTGGGCAGAAGCCCACGGCGGTGTCAATTAATACCACACCTTATCCCGGCTTTCCCACTGATATGCAGGCGCAGTTTATTTTATTAAATAGCGTCGCCGAAGGCTCAGCCGTGGTTACTGAAAACATTTTTGAAAATCGCTTTATGCATGTGCATGAAATGCAGCGCATGGGCGCCAATATTGAGCTACGCGGCAACACCGCTTTGGTACACGGGGTGGAGCACTTAACCGGCGCGCCAGTGATGGCCACGGATTTGCGTGCCTCTGCCAGCTTGGTGCTTGCAGGTTTAATTGCTAACGGCGAAACCATTATTGACCGTATTTACCATATCGATCGCGGCTACGACAACATCGAAGAAAAACTGTCGCAACTAGGCGGCTCCATTCACCGTATTTCGGCCAAGCAATTTAAACAGATGCGGGCTTAAAGCCTAGATTCAGCCCGCTAATACACTATGTTTGCTTCTTTATCTAATTGCATTCAGCATCTTGATGCACAACACCGTGATTTTGCCGCGCAGTTAGGCAAGCTACTGGATCGCGATACCCCGCTGGACCGAGAGATTGAACAAACCGTTAAAAACATCATTGGCGATATACGCCGCAATGGCGACCAAGCACTGCTTAAGCTAAGCAATCAGTATGATCGCCTAAACGTCAGTAATGCTAAGCAGTTGCAACTACCTATAGCAAAGCTAGATGAAGCACTTAATAGCCTTGATCCAGCGCTTCGCGGCGCCCTGAAAAAGGCTCATGATCGTATCCACCATTTTCATGAGCAAGATGTAAATCAGTCATGGTCAATGACCAGCGACGACGGCACTCGCTTAGGGCAAATTGTACAGCCTATGCAGCGCGTCGGGGTGTACGTACCAGGCGGCAAAGCCGCCTACCCTTCTTCGGTGTTGATGACTGTGATTCCAGCCAAAGTGGCGGGCGTGCAAGAAATTGTGATGGTAGTGCCTACGCCTGACGGCGAAGTGAATCCAGCCGTACTGGCAGCAGCAAAACTAGCAGGCGTTGACAAAGTCTTTTGCATTGGCGGCGCACAAGCGATAGCAGCACTGGCATATGGTACCCAAAGCGTGCCAAAAGTAGACAAAATCGTTGGCCCCGGCAATGCTTATGTGGCCACGGCCAAAAAAATGGTGTTTGGCCAAGTAGGGATCGACATGATTGCCGGCCCTTCAGAAGTTGCCATCATTGCTGATGAGCAAGCCAAAGCCAATTGGATTGCGATGGACTTATTTGCCCAAGCCGAACACGATGAGTTAGCGCAGTCTATTTTAATCACCCACAGCGCGGCAATAGCCGAAGCAGTCGAGCAGTCCATTAAAGCCTTACTGCCTAGCATGGAGCGCAAAGAAATTATTGCTCGTTCCTTAGCGCAGTACGGTGCCATCATCCAAACCGAATCGCTGCAGCATTCTATTGATGTTGCTAACCAAATTGCACCCGAACACCTCGAACTGATGGTGCAAGATGTCGATGCAGTGATCCCGCATATCTTGCATGCCGGGGCTATTTTTGCTGGTGAACACAGCGCCGAGTCCTTAGGCGATTACTGCGCTGGCCCCAACCACGTTTTACCCACTTCAGGCACCGCGCGGTTTAGCTCACCGCTTGGGGTCTATGATTTTCAAAAACGCTCCAGCTTGATTCAGGCTTCCCCTGCTGGCGCCAACGAGATGGCCCATATCGCCTCCACCTTGGCGCACTGTGAAGGCTTAACCGCGCATGCGCGCTCAGCTGAATTCCGCATCGCAGACCAAAAAACCAAGCCTTAGATTCATGCCATTGCACAGTGCTTATGCCGGGGTGAAATTGCCCAGTTGGGCTTGGCTGCTGTGCATCGTTCTGTATTTGCTCATCGGCCTTAGTCCTTATCATTATTGGGACGAATATTTTTATCTCTATTCAGTTTACATGAATGAGCCGGCCACGTTGATGGCCTTAGAGCTAGACTTAGGCGGTTTCTTCCCCGCAGGATTCTTTTCAGGCAAAGCAGGTTTAGTATTTTTGCTCGATACAGTCGTTGATTATCTAGGGCCAGGCTACGCTAGCCTTAAGCAAATTAACATCCTATTTTTTGCACAAACTGCATTATTTTTAGCTGCCAGTTACATCTTATTTCGGCAGCTTCTGCCGCGCACAACAGCTGCCTTAGCATGGCTGTGTTTGGCCTTTTCACCGCTTAATTTATATTTTGGCGGCAAGCTGTTGTCGGAAGTACCCAGCCTGCTATGCCTAGCATTGGCCAGTATTGCCTTACTAAAAGGCTGCACTACCACCGCACTGCCGCGCACAATGCTATGGTGCGCCCTCAGTGCCGTAGCCGTAGCCATAGCTTGCTGGTTTCGACTGACCTCAGCGCTGTACATGCTTGGCTTTATAGTCGCCATAGCGACTATTAATTCAGCACGCTATCCACTCAAAAATCTAATTAAAACGGCTGCTATCACAGGCGTGCTTGCAATTAGCCTACTTGCCGTTTTAATGTTTTTAAGCGGGGTCAATCCGCTGCAAAGTGTCGCGCAGCTAAGCAGCAATTTAGCGGGACGAGATCAAACCATTTTGCTCAAGCTATATGCTCTAGGTAGCAGTGTACAATTATTTGTGCTGCTATTTCTCGCGGGCATCGCTCTACGCTGGCGTCAACAGCAATTTTCTTGGCTGCTTTGGCTAAGCATTTGCACCTTGCCCTTTGTATTTGGCTCAAGCTACCTTGAGCCACGCTTTTTATATCTTGGCTTGTTGCCGTTCGCCATCCTGTGTGGCCTTGGCTTACAACGTCTTGCTAGCTTTAGCTCGCAGCGTTATCCATCAAGTTCTTTACCCGCTGCTGCACTGCTAGGCTTTTTGGCTATTGTGTGCATCAATCGTTTCGTTTTTTTACCCATTATGCCCTACGAGCATGACCAACCAAGGCTGCAGCGATTTGTTCATCAAGTTGAAATAGACCATACTAAGCCCATCTACTACAGCTGGCTCAGTGACTTTTGCTTTGCGCGCTTTGCATTTCCTGAGCAAAATGCCAAGCTGACCATGAGTTGGACCTACAACGGCCAAAGCGACTTTTATCAAAGTCCGGCACTGTTGCAGTGGGCTGGGGCAAACCACGTGCTAGCTAAACCACCTACTAACACTAAACAAGCCACCTATATGGGCTGGTCGCTCAGCCCTGTTATCGCTAAGCTCACTCGGACTTTGTCGTTGTTTGGTGTCGATGTGAATCTGCGTGAAGGCCAAAAAAACCACTTGGCTTTAGGCTGGCCTTGGGAGGAAGTCAAAGACACACAGCCCGTTCAAACTGACGGCCACTATCGCACTTACGCTTACCCCAACAAACCATAATCATTACACCACTCACATGGACATTAGCCCTAAAATATTACCAAAACTTGTCGGTATTGCCCATGAAGCGGGCCGTGCAATTCTAAGCGTATATGAATCGGATTTTGATTTCGAAGTAAAAGGTGACGGCTCGCCCTTAACCATCGCCGACCAGAAAGCAGACATCTTGATTACCGAGCACTTGAACGCACTGACCCCTGACATTCCGGTGTTATCAGAAGAAACCTACCACAAAGTAGGCGATGCCCGCTTGGACTGGCCTATGTATTGGTTAATTGACCCATTGGATGGCACAAAAGAGTTTATCAACAAAAACGGCGAGTTTACTGTCAACATTGCACTCATTCATAACAAGCAGCCGATCATTGGCGTGGTGCATACGCCCGTGAAAGATATCAGTCACTTTGCGATGCGCGAAAAAGGGGCTTTTTTAAAGCATGGCGAGCGAGCAGCAACGGCTATTCACACTCGTAGTCTAAATAAAAGCCAAGCCAACTTAGTGGCCAGTCGCTCACACAAAGGCGAAGCCGTCGCTCAATTTGAACAAAACTTAGCTCAGCATGTTGATCAAGTTGACTGCATCAGCATGGGCAGCTCGCTAAAGCTATGTTTAGTGGCCGAAGGCAAAGCTGATTTCTACCCACGCTTAGGGCTAACCTCAGAATGGGACACCGCTGCTGCGCAGTGCATTGTAGAAGCCGCGGGCGGCAAAGTGATTGATGAACAAGGCGCAGCTTTAAGTTATAGCAAAGCTGACATTCTTAACCCTTGGTTTTTGGTGGTGGGCGACCCATCCATTAATATCAACTTCGCTGGAGAAATTGGTTAACTAAGGGTCTTGCTTAGAAACTTTGTTCCCTTTTCTAAATTTACGCAGCCACAGCATAATTGATAGGTAACCACGCCGCGCCCATTTGAAGTCCGGTGCTAATACCAATAACCCCAACGGAATCATCCATACGCCGAGAATAGGCAAAAACCACAATACCCCACCAAACATCAACGACAAGCCCAGTACCCAGCGCAAAGAAAAATGCATCGTGCTGGCTTTCTTGGAAACTTTTTTGAAAATTGTTATTAACTGGGAGCTCATAACTAAAATACGGGTGTTGGGCGCTGAGTATACAAACTTAAAATGACGCCCTTGTGAATCATCAGCTGTATTACAATATATACGTCCAATTGTTCAAATTAGAAGCACTGGCAACCATTTAATGGCAAGTATGACGCTTAAATTTACCAAAATGCACGGCCTAGGTAATGACTTCATGGTAGTGGATAACCGCCAGCAAGTAATGCCATTAGAAGCGACTATGCTAACTAAGCTTGCAAAGCGCAAAACCGGCGTGGGCTTTGATCAATTATTGTTGGTTGAATACCCCGAGCACAGCGACAGCCAATTTAAGTACCGTATCTTTAATGCTGACGGCACAGAAGTGAGCCAATGCGGCAACGGCGCGCGCTGCTTTGCACACTTTGTGCGCGATCAAGGGCTGTGCAATGCAAACGATTTTTGGGTGGAAACCAATGCTGGGCGTATTAAATTAAGCTTGAGGGAAGATGGCCAAGTGCAAGTGAACATGGGCATCCCAAGCTTTGAGCCTGACCAAATTCCGATGGTGGCCGCGCAACGTGAGCCTTTTTACCCGCTTGATTTTGATGGCGCTACTGTGGAATTTATGGCGGCACAAATTGGCAACCCTCACGCTATTTTTCAGCTCGGCCCTGTAGATGATGCACCCGTTGCTGAATTGGGCGCGCATTTGCAAAACCATTCTTTGTTTCCTGAGCGAGTCAATGTAGGCTTTATGCACATTTTGTCACCCACAGAAATCGACTTACGGGTATTTGAGCGTGGTGTCGGTGAAACACTGGCTTGTGGCAGCGGCGCCTGCGCAGCAATAGCCTGTGCCGTGATAAATGGCTTGTGTGAGACATCAGTCAAAGTGAATGTACGTGGTGGCCAATTAAACATCGACTACGCCGGCGAAGGCGAGGCCAGTTTTTTAACGGGGCCGGCCACCACGGTATATCAAGGTGAATTAAACTTATGAGCAATAAAACCAAAAGTGCAGCTACTAAGCAACAAGCGGCTTCGTTAGATGCCGAGCAAGTCGGTGATTGGCTAAAAACCAACCCTGATTTTTTTGATCAACACCGCGAAACCTTGATGAGCTTGAACTTGCCCAGCGATGCAGGCACAGCGGTGTCACTGCATCAGTACCAAGTACGCATTCTGCGACAAGAAAAGGCCGATATGGATGACAAATTAGCACTGTTGGTCAAGCACGCCAAAACCAACCATAAGATCAACCAGGATTTGCTGGATCTAGCTGCAAAGCTAATTAAATGGGCAGCTAAAGATAACAAAACACCGTTTACCAAATTAATCCTGAAACACTTTGCATTACAAAGCATCAATTTAATTGACCTTGAAACCGACCCTTTAATCGCAGACCTTAAGCCCGCTTTGAAAAAGGGCGAGTGCGTTTGCGAAAATGAAATAAACACTGCGACACTGACCTACTTATTTAATGATAATTACGATGAGCTGCGCTCTTATGCCATTGTGCCCATTGCACAGAAAAAGAAAGTAAGTCATTTATTAGCTCTGGGTTCTGACGACAAAGAGCGCTTTGAACCTAAAATGGGAGCCGAATTTTTGCAACAACTTAGCGGACTGGTGGCCAACCTAATCTAAATAGGCGAACCTAATATGCCAACGAAGAAACAGACCACTGGGCCTATTGCCTTATTTCTGGATTACCTACAAACGCAGCGGCGCTTATCAGAACATACAGTGATGGCGTATCAGCGCGATCTCACCAAGCTAGAAGCTTTTGTGGACAAACGAAATGAGCTTACGCTGAGCACCTTAAGCGCTAAAGAAGCGCGGCTGTTTCCTGCCCAATTGCATGCCCAAGGTTTATCAGGCCGCAGCATCCAGCGAGTGCTTAGCGCTGCACGCAGTTTTTACCGTTTTTTAATGCGCGAAGGCTTAGCCCAAAATAATCCCTTTAACGATGTGCGTGCGCCCAAGCCTGAAAAAAAACTACCAAACACACTGAATATCACCCTATGTTTAACTTATATTGTTTTCTCCCTAATTGCTACATAGTTTGTCAACATCTAGGAAAATTCGATATTTATC
>CALIFM010000288.1 GCA_938021685.1 uncultured Gammaproteobacteria bacterium
GGGGGTCGAATAGAAGCTAGAGGCATTGTTGATCAACACATCTAGACGGCCCATTTGTTGTAAGCTTTGTTCTATTAATGCATTTAGCTTGGGTAATTCATTGAGGTCGCTTTGAATTAGCAAAACAGAATCGGCACGCAGTGCATTCAATTCCTCTTGCAAGGCACGGGCATCATCAGATGATGAGCGATAGTGAATCACAATATTCATTCCCGCACTGTGTAAGCAGCGTGCAATACAGGCGCCGATGCGCTTGGCGCCGCCAGTAATAAGAGCTACTTTGCCCAATAATTCATCGCTATTGTTGTTTTCGCTCTTGTTCTTAGGTGTAGACTTCTGCATTATTACGCGCTATTTAGTTGGCAAAGAAGCATACCTTTTTCCATGTCCACCGCACAAGTTTCATCTGATGATGCTGAAAGTAGTCATAGCATGATAGGCAGCGCTAGCACTGAAGCTATGGTGCATCATATCGGTCAACAGATTAAGGACAATGACGGTTGGCTGAGCTTTGAGCAATACATGCACGAAGTGTTATATGCACCTAACTTAGGTTATTACAGCACTAGCTTGCCTAAATTTGGCGAGCAAGGTGACTTCATTACTGCGCCCGAATTGGGCGATGCGTTTGGTACTTGTTTGGCGCGCCAAGCAGCACAGGTGCTCGAGCAATGTAAAAATGGATGCATCCTTGAGTTTGGTGCAGGCAGCGGAGCGTTGGCAATTAGCGTCTTGCGAGAGTTGAATGAGCAGGGTGCAATGCCAAAGCACTATTATATTTTGGAGCTCAGTGCCGACCTGCGAGCGCGCCAAGCTCGTAACATTGAGCAACAGCTAGGTGTGCTGGCAAACTGCGTGCAATGGCTCGATGTGTTGCCAGATGCTTTTGAAGGGGTGGTGCTGGCGAATGAAGTGCTGGATGCAATGCCTGTTAAATTGTTTACGCTAAGGCAAGGCAAGCCAGTTGAAGAGCTGGGTGTCAGTATGATGGATAATGAAAACTTGCGATGGCAAGCAGTAAAGATGCCCGAGCATATCAGCAAGGTGGTCGAACGACGTTGCGAGCATTTGGTTGATCCGGAGGGGTATCAATCTGAGTTAGGCCTGCAAGGCGAGGCTTGGGTTAGCAGTGTGGCGCAGATATTAACCAGCGGTGCTTTGTTGTTGGTGGACTATGGTTTTAATCAAGCCACTTACTATCACCCTGATCGTGCTCAGGGTACCTTAATGTGCCATTATCAGCATCATGCAAACCCAGACCCATTACATCTATCGGGGCTACAAGATATCACTGCACATGTTAATTTTACAGCGATTGCCGATGCAGCCATGCAGCAAGGTTTAGAGCTCGGGGGCTATGGGCCTCAGGCGCAGTTTTTACTTGCACTAGGTTTGTTAGAGCAAATGCCATCTATTGAATCAGAGCAGGCTCAACTTGCTTATGCCCAAGAGATTAAAAAATTAACGATGCCGCATGAAATGGGCGAGCTGTTTAAGGTGTTAGCCTTGACCAAAAACATCAATGAGCCTTTGCTTGGCTTTGCAATGCTTAACCATGCCAATCGTTTATGGACTTGATTCAAGCGGCTGTTTTGGCTTTTGTGCAGGGCTTTACGGAGTTCTTGCCGATTTCAAGCTCAGGGCATTTGGTGCTGGTGCCTAAGCTTTTTGGCTGGGAAGACCAAGGCTTAGCCTTTGATGTGGCGGTGCATGTAGGCTCTTTGCTGGCAGTGGTCATTTATTTTTGGCATGATGTTTGCGCTATCATTTCGGCTGTTAGGCATAACTTACTTGGTGGGGCAGCGACTGTCGAGAGCCGTTTGGGCTGGTCGGTTTTATTTGCAACCATTCCTGTGGGGCTTGTAGGTTTGCTACTAAACAATTGGATTGAGCTTAATCTGCGTAGTGTGGCAACGGTTGGTATTGCCTCGTTGCTGTTCGGCATAGTGCTGTGGATAATAGACAAACGCGGTAGCCAAGGGCGCAGTTTGCCGGATTTAAATCTAAAAGATGTCTTGATTATTGGTTGTGCACAGGCGATAGCGCTCGTCCCTGGTGTGTCGCGCTCGGGCATGACAATCATGGCTGGAAGGCTGATGGGGCTGGAACGGCCTAGCGCCGCCCGGTTTTCGTTTTTAATGTCGATCCCCGTGATTGTGCTGGCAGGGGGATTAAAAACTTTTGAATTAAGTCAGTCTGATGTAACAGTGAACTGGGACGTTCTCATTTTTGCCCTGGTTTTTTCAGGCTTGGTAGCGTATGCCTGCATTCATTGGTTTTTGAGGTTCATTGCGCGTTACACTATGGCACCATTTGCCATTTATTTAATGATTTTAGGTGTGCTTCTTATTGGTTTTTTTCGCTAAAATGGCGTTAGAATAATGCCAACACTACGGCCTTAATTATTTGCCTGCATGAAACTTTCTCTTAATGAATTTTTGAAGAGCCCCAACAAGGTGGTCACTTTGTTGGGTATGTCAGGCGTGGGGAAGACCACGATGACTAATTTGCTGCCACAAGATCAGTGGTTTCATTATTCGGGTGACTATCGCATTGGCACAAAATACCTTGAAGAGCCGATTTCAGATAACATCAAAAAGCAGGCAATGCAGCTGCCTTTTATAGCCGATTTGATTCGTAGTGATTCGATTTATATCTGTAACAATATTACGGTTGATAACCTGCAACCTATTTCTAGTTACCTAGGTAAGATTGGTGACCCTGCTAAAGGCGGCTTGTCCTTGAAGGAGTTTAAGCATCGTCAGGCCTTGCACCGAGAAGCTGAGGTGCGAGCGATGCAGGATG
>CALIFM010000289.1 GCA_938021685.1 uncultured Gammaproteobacteria bacterium
TTAATAGCGCATGCCTAGCTGTGGTACAGCCGCGCACCACCGAAGAGGTAAGTCAATGTGTGCAGCTTTGTGTACAGCACCAAGTTAGCATCGTACCGCAGGGTGGCAACACCGGCCTATGCGGCGGCGCAGTAAGCACAAGCGAACAGATTGTTTTATCGCTATCGCGCTTGAACAAGATTCGCAATATAGATTCTGCCAACCACACCATCACCGCGGAAGCCGGCACAGTATTAGCAGACATCCAAGCTGCTGCTGCACAAGAACAGCGCCTCTTTCCGCTTAGTTTAGGCGCACAAAGTCAGTGCCAAATTGGAGGCAACCTATCCACAAATGCTGGCGGCATAAATGTACTGCGCTATGGCAATTGCCGTGACTTGTGCTTGGGCATTGAAGTGGTGCTAGCGGATGGCCGCATCTTGAGCGACTTAAGCACCTTGCGCAAAAATAATACAGGCTATGACCTGAAAAACTTATTCATCGGCGCTGAAGGCACTTTAGGCATTATCACTGCAGCAAGCTTGAAATTGTTTCCTGCTCCCAGCGCAAAAGTAACCGTTTTAGCTGCCTTTAGCAGCGTAGAAAATTTGATCGATTATTTTACACAGTTGCGCCAAGACAGCAATGACCAAATTAACACTTACGAATTGATTCCGCGCCTAGCAATCGAATTGACTTGCAAGCACTTTAGGAAGCAACGTGACCCTTTTGATGATGTGTATCCATGGTATGCGCTCATTCAACTTAGCGGTAACGATCAGATTCAATTAGAACAAAGCTTGCAACATTCTTTGTCATATGCAGCACAGCAAAAACAAATAACTGATGCCATCGTGGCGCAAAACCTAAGTCAAACCAAACAGCTTGTTTTATTGCGCGAACAATTAGTCGCAGCGCAAGGCCACGAAGGACCCAGCATCAAGAATGATATCAGCGTACCAATCTCTAGCACCCCAGATTTTTTACGTACAGCAAAACAGCAAGTGCAAGCTATTGTGCCTAATATTCGACCCTACCCCTTTGGCCACGTTGGTGATGGCAATATTCATTACAACCTGTGTGCGCCGCTGGGAATGACAGCTGAAGATTTCTTAGCGCAAAAACCGACGATATGCGAGGCCTTAAACGATCTAGTCGTCGACATGGGCGGTTCATTCAGCGCAGAGCACGGCATTGGCTTGCTGAAAACAGCACAAATGACACAATACAAAAACGCTGTAAGCCTTGATGTGATGCGTGCAATCAAAAACATGCTTGACCCGAACAACCTCATGAACCCCAACAAAGTACTGCCGCCGCGCGGCTAATCTCTAGCACGTAAACTTAGCTTATTAACTGAGCCAAGAAAACAGCCGCAATCTCACACTAAGATTTTCATATTTACTACTTAGCTTATCCACACAGATAGAGGTTTTTCGCTATAATCACGCGCTAGCTTGGCGCGACATTGACGCGCCCTTGGTTTCAACTTCATTTACCGACTTGATTACTTTGATTTCGCTACGTCCTTCTTTATTACGCCTATTATTATGCTTATGTTGCGGTGCGCTATTAAGCGCTTGCTCTACTGCATCAAAAAACCCTAACCAGACGCAAGACGAACCAAACCCAAGCACTGCCATCATCGAACAGCCGCAAGTAAAAACAACGATTGCAAATAAGCCAAAAGCGACTGTTCGCACTCCAAAAGCCACGGCCAAGCCTGCAGCACAGCCAACACTAAGCACCACCATACGCAAGGTAGTTAAGCGAACCACTGCCACCACCAAGCGCATACTGGTGCCAGAAACCTTATGGAGCCGAATGCGCCAAGGGTTCGGATTACCGTATTTGGATTCCGAGCGGGTGCGCCATTATGAACGGCGATTTACTGCAAAACCGGAATACATCACTCGCATATTTAAACGTGCTAGCTGGTTCTTGCCCAGCATTTTGAGCGAAGTAGAAAAACGCGGATATCCTAGTGAAATTGCCTTGTTACCAGCAGTGGAAAGCGCCTTCATGACTGATGCAAAATCACATTCTGGAGCTTCAGGTTTGTGGCAATTTATCGCCAGCACTGGCCGTATTTACGACATGCACAACAACGATTGGTACGATGCACGCCGTGACCCTGATTTATCCACTCAAGCCGCCATGCAATTCCTAGGCGAGCTAAATACGCGTTTTAATGGAGACTGGTTTTTGTCCTTGGCCGGTTACAATGCAGGCGGCGGCAACATTGAAAAAGCCATGCGCAATAATATCTCACGCGGATTACCGACGGATTATTCATCGCTAAAGTTACGCAAAGAAACCACTGATTATGTGCCCAAACTGATTGCCTTTAAAAACATTGTGAACAACCCCGAAGCTTATGGGGTTAGCCTGCCGAAAATGCCCAATCGACAGATGCTACAAAATATAGATGCTGGCTCTCAGATTAATTTAAAGTTATTGGCCAGTGCCATTGATATGAACAGCAAAACTTTGTTGTTTTTAAACAGCGCGTACAAACACGGCGTGACCCCACCTGAAGGCCCACACCGCATTCAAGTACCAATAGAAAAGGTAGCGATGGCTAAGCAAGTCATGGCCACATTGACACCTCAAAAGCAAATGCACTGGGCACAATATACTGTTAAGCGCGGCGATGTGTTAAACCGTATTAGCCAAAAGCATAAAGTGTCGGTTAACGCCATTCGCCAAGCTAATCGTATTAGCGGTCATGCTATCCATCCAGGCCAAGTGCTGCGCATTCCACTGTCATCACAATCAGTGGCGATGGTCCAGCACAACACAACAAAGACAAAAGCACAGAATAAAAAAATCACCCATCAAGTGCGTAAAGGCGAATCATTGTGGCAAATTGCCCAGCGCTATGGGGTGAAGGTTGCTCAGATTACTAGATGGAACAATATCCGGGCACAGGGCACGCTACGCTTGGGCCAGAAATTGATTATCTATACTGCCACTTAAGCAAGTAGGCTGAAAGTTACCTCCCCCCTTAAGTTAAAACCAAACGCATGCACAATGCGTCTTCGCAGCTTACAACAGGCTCGCCGGCACTCGCGCCCTGCTGCCGCTTTTGCTTAGCCTCTTGAACAGGGTAGTAATTCTTACGCACATCAATTTGTTCAAACCCACAAGCACGATAAATGCTTTGCGCAGCTATGTTGGTTGCACGTACTTCTAAAAATACCTCGGTCACTGATTGCGCTTTTAGGTGCTGATAAATACTCTGCATAGCAGCCAAGCCATTGCCTCGCTGTTGATGATCTTTAAACACCACAAAATTAAGCAACTCGGCTTGCACTGACTGCACAGCCTCATTTATTTGCAATAAAGCATAACCCAGCACTGTAGTGTTCCGCTGAAAGATATAGCAAGTACTGCCTGCTTCAACGCTAGTTCGTAAAGCAGATAGCGACCACGGATAAGCACTAGCTTGGGCTTCTTGCTGCGCCAACATCGCTAGCTGCGGCGGCGTAGCCTCCACTAGGTTGATCATTGCTGGCTTAGTGCGATCGCTTGTTTTAATGCCTTCCACACTGGCGCCTTTTGTTCGGGTTGTGTCAATAGTTGCGACAAGCTAGGCAAAGCCAACACCGGCAAAATGTTCGCACCAAATTGCTGCGGTTTGATGCTCATAACTGTGTGCGTATTGGCTACTGACCTTAGCAATTGCTTCAGTGGATCGCTGCCAAACACTAACAGCATATGTAAATCTTGTGCTGGCAAAGCATCAACTTCAGCAATATGAGTGACCACTTGTGGTTGCACCGACAAAGCCTGAAGAATGTTGCTGAGCAGCGTTTGTTCCGCATTGCTCAGCACCTCTGGCTTATAAAGCGCACCCCAAGTTCGGCCTTGTAAGATCCCACTTTGTCGGCCCTCAAGTAAATTAAATGCCAGTGGCCAGCAACCCGTGTCATTCTTCGCTGAGGCTTGCCCGTCAAGTTGGCTATTAGCCTGAATATCGGCTTGCTCAACATCTTTTGGCGCAACATCACCGTCTAATTTTGCATTTGATAGAGCAGCAGCGCGTAAGCGCCACTGCGTAATACCCAACTCTTGCAATAATTGCTCAGTCTGCATCACCCTTAACCGCTCAATTAAATAGCTTTGCTCAGTTGAGGATGAGCCTTTTCATCCATGGTGTATAGTTTATTCAACGCATTAATATATGCTTTTGCTGAAGCTACAACGGTATCTAAATCGGTGCCGTGGCCATTGACCACGCGACCTGCCTTTTCCAGTCGCACCCCTACTTCGCCTTGAGCATCGGTGCCGGTGGTGATGGCATTTACCGAATACAGCAATAAGCGGCTGTCAGTACCGACCATAGCTTTAATTGCTTGAAACGCTGCGTCCACCATACCATTACCAGTAGCCTCTAAAGAGCGTGCTTCGCCGTCCACTTCCATTTTGACTGTGGCCTGCGAGGTTTCACCCGAGCTGACATGGGCATTTAGGCTGATAAATTTAAATTTGTCGTCGTGCTTATCACTCGCGACTGTCGACACCAGTGAAAGTAAATCGTCATCATAGATATCGTGCTTATTGTCGGCTAATTGTTTAAAGGCGACAAAAGCCTGATTCAACTCCTCTTCGCTATCGAACTTCACGCCTAAATCTTTCAAGCGCTCGCTAAAAGCATTACGGCCCGAATGCTTGCCAAGCACAATACGGTTTGCCGCCCAACCAACGTCCTCAGCGCGCATAATTTCATAAGTTTCACGATTTTTCAGCATACCATCTGCATGGATACCTGCCTCATGCGCGAAAGCATTAATTCCCACAATCGCTTTGTTTGGCTGCACTGGAAAGCCAGTAATGCTGGACACCAAACGGCTGGCTGGCACCAATAAAGTGGTGTCGATATTAGTCTTGCAAGGAAATACATCAGGGCGCGTGCGCACCGCCATTACCACTTCTTCCAAAGACGTATTACCTGCGCGTTCACCCAAGCCATTAATAGTACATTCCACTTGGCGCGCGCCGTTTAGCACTCCCGACAAAGAATTAGCCACCGCCACGCCCAAATCATTATGGCAATGCACCGAGAACACGGCTTTGTCAGCGTTAGGTACACGGCTGATCAAGTCAGCTATTAATTCACCAAAATATCTGGGCATCGCATAGCCGACTGTGTCGGGAATATTCACCGTACTGGCACCGGCGTCAATTACCGCCTCTAAAACACGACATAAGAAGTCTGGGTCTGAGCGACCTGCGTCTTCAGGCGAAAACTCAACGTCATCAGTATAGTTCCGTGCCTGTTTGACGGCAGCTACTGCCCGCTCGATCACTTGGTCTGGCTTCATACGCAGCTTGGTTTCCATGTGGATCGGGGATGTTGCAATAAAGGTGTGAATACGGCCGCTCGCAGCGGGTTTTAACGCCTCTCCTGCACGCTCGATATCGGTAGGATGGGC
>CALIFM010000290.1 GCA_938021685.1 uncultured Gammaproteobacteria bacterium
TGACTGGCCTTGGGCCGTTAGCGCATCCATACTTGCTTGATAGGCTTGTTTGGCCGCCTCGTTATCACCCAACTGCAAATTAGCATCGCCTTTAAGTTCTTGCACTCGTGCAGTGAATGCTTTGTCGTTCAGCAACGAGCCATTCAAAGTGTCTAAGGCTTTCTGGCCGTTGCCTTTGCTAATCAACAAGCCTGCCAAACGCAGCGCAGCAATAGGGGCAATGCCAAGCTCAGCTGGGCTTTGCATTGCAGTTGTTAAAGTAACAATGGCTTCATCTATTTTTTCACTTTCAACCTGCAGCTTCGCTTTTTTTAGCAACGCCAGTTGTGCATAAGCTGTGTCGCCATATTCATTAGTAACACTGTCAATAGCGCTAAGCTGCGCACCTGGCTCTTGCGCTTGGTCGGTCAGCTCATATAAAGCCGACGCTGCACGCGCTTTTTTCACTTTTTGGCCTGTCCAAAAGTTATACCCCATCACTATAGCGGTACCAATAGCAATGCCCGCAATGATGGAGGTGCCGTTTTTATCCCACCACGCCTTAGCGCGCTCTACATCTTCATCTTCGGAGATATGAATTTCTTTATCGTTCATGAATTAAGTAATATCTGATTCTTGATTTTAGACCTACGCGCAACCCTTGCCGGCCAGGCTATAGCCTTTCCTGTCTAACGCATTGCGCTTGCAATACACCGCTAATTTCTTCTAAGGGCAGCCACTGACTATCTTGTTGATCGCGTAAATACTTTATTTGCCCTTGCCCCTTAGATAATTCTTCTTCACCAATAATAATTGCCACATCAGCGCCGCTTTGATCAGCTTTTTTAAGCTGCGCTTTAAGCTTTGCCTGCCCATGACCTAAAGCGACCATTAAATTATTATCACGGCACTGCTCTGCTAATTTTTGTGCACTGGCACTAGCTTGCGCATCTAGGCTGATTATATAAGCATCCAACACTGCAGGCACGTTAAGCTTTTTTTCGGCCTGTAGCAATTCAACTAATCGCTCCATGCCCACGGCAAAACCAATAGCTGGTGTGGGTTTACCGCCATGATGCTCAACTAAATTATCATAACGACCACCGCCGCAAACTGCACTTTGCGTACCTAGACTACCCGTTTTCCACTCAAAAACCGTAGAGGTGTAATAGTCCAAACCCCGCACTAAACTAGCATCGATAGTATAACTTACCCCTGCTACATCAAGCAGCGAGGTTAACTGAGCAAAATGCTCTGCATCAGCTTGCTCAAGATAATCGTTTATTTTAGGTCCATCCGCCAAAATCGCCTGTGTTGACTCATCTTTTGAATCTAGGATACGCAAAGGGTTTTTCTGCAATCGTCGTTGACTATCTGCATCCAAATCGTTCATGTGCTGCTGCAGATAATTCACTAAAGCTTGGCGATATGCATCACGACTAGCATCTGAACCGAGGGTATTGAGGTATAAATGCACATCCTCTACCCCCAAAGTCGACCAAACTCGTTCACCGATCAAAATCAGTTCAGCATCCACCGTGGCATCGGGCCAGCCAATGGCTTCCATACCAAATTGATAAAACTGCCGATAGCGTCCTTTTTGCGGGCGCTCGCGCCGAAACATCGGACCCATGTACCAAAGCCTTGCTTGAGCATTATGAAACAAGCCATGCTGCACACCCGCGCGCACCACACCAGCAGTGTTTTCAGGGCGCATACAAACGTGCTCACCGCCAGCATCCTCAAAGGCGAACATTTCTTTTTCAACGATATCGGTTTGCTCGCCAATAGACTGCACAAACAGTGAAGTCTTCTCCAAAATAGGTGTACGGATCTCTTGATAATTGTATTGCTGTGCAATGCTTTGTAGCACTCGCTCTACATGCTGCCAATCTGCTGTAACCGCAGGCAACATATCATTCATGCCCTTAACAGACTGGATTCGATTAACCATAATTAAATTCGCTAAGCTTAGCGCTGGTTGATACTAAAGGTGTTCAGCTTAGAGCTGCTCAAGTGTTTTGCCCAGCTTAAAGCGTGCAAATAAACCACTTTGATGCGCTTGAAAAGGCACGTCTTTATTTAAATACTTAACCTGCACACCCGTTGGCGTTCCAATATAAACATAAAAAGGTGCCTGTCCACGCAGCTCAATCACTTCGCCGCTTTTGCCAGAGCGATAAATTAAACGGTCACCAACCACATCGCGCACATCCAACCAAGAGTCTTTTGTGAGCGTCAACTCAAGTAAACCTTCATCAAGCTCGGCTGATTGCGTAGCAACAGTATTATTTTGCCCTGCGCTTTGCTGGGTTACATTCGCGCTCTGTGTGGAGTCAGTCACAACTGGATCAGTTTGCACCAATAAACTTGTCTGGTCTGTCTGCACCTCTGGATTTGTTTGCTGTGTTTCACCTTGCTGACCAGAAGTATTTAGAGCTGTTACTTGCGCTGCCACAGTGTCAGAATTGAGCGTATTGGTGTTAGCTGTCACTTCCTGCTGTAAAATACTTTCAGCGCTTGCCGTCGTCGTTTCATTTATACTGGGTTCAACCAATGTGCCTTGAAGGTCACTTTGTGCTGTGTTTTCCTCTATAGTGATCGCACTGCTTTGGATAGCCTGCTCTGATGCCATGGTAACTGGCTGCGATGCAATCTGACCATTAAGTTCGTTAGAAGAGCCAGAGGAGTTCTCCTCCACAACATTGCGTAAAGCATCTTCAACGCTTCGCAGCACACCTTCATTTTCATCTTGCTCCTCACCATTATTGGGAGTGCTTTGCTCCACCAAGCCGTCATTAGATTCACCACCGATTAACTTGACGGGATTGAACATACCGCTGTACCAAGCGTAACCCAAGCCCGCCAGCACCAGCGCTGAAAGCAATAGCCAAATTGACCCTTTACCCTGGCTACTCGACTGAGGCATCGCCTTATTGACATTGATACCAGTTGATTTAGGCTGCACTACATGTAAGTTGCGTTTATTCGCCTCAATCGTCTCTTCGATATTAATACCTAGCAAACGCGCATAGCTACGCCAATAGCCTATCACATAAGTGGAACCAGGCAATTGGTCATAGCGATCATCCTCTATTGCTTTGATGTTTGCCGTTGACAAATGCAATGCTTGAGCAACCGATTCTACCGACCATTCATACTCTTCACGCTTCGCTCTTAAAACATTTCCAGGGCCAAAGTTTTGATGGGCCTGCTGTTGTTTTCCTTGTTCTGCTTTCATGGTATTTGTCTTTTCATTCACTTGTGCAAAGCCTGCGTGTTTACCAACCGCCAAGTATACTCAATTTAAGCTTAAGCGTTTTTGAATAGTTGACAAAAGCATCCTGCTCTAGATCAATAAAAACAAAATTTAAGCCGCACTGGGCTGTGCCACCCGCTGGCTAGTCATACGCTCAGAACGCCGAGTACGATCGTCTACCTTGCCTACTAGCTGCCCACAAGCCGCATCAATATCATCACCGCGTGTTTTGCGTGTGACGGTCACAATTCCTTTGTTCAGTAAAATTTGTCGAAAGCGGTTAACCCGTTTTTGTGGCGAGCGCTTGTAAGCGATGCCTTCAACTGGGTTAAAAGGAATTAAATTCACTTTAGCAGGGACGTATCGCAGTAATTTAGCCAGCTCGCGCGCTTGTTCGTCCGAGTCGTTCACACCATCCAGCATCAAATATTCAAAAGTAACCCGCTGGCGCTGTTTGTCAGTGACGTATGCCTTACAGGCTTCTAGCAGCACCGCAATCGGGTATTTTTTATTCAGCGGAACCAATTCATTGCGCAGCTCATCAGTGGTTGCATGCAGAGACACGGCTAAACTTACCGGCATGTCCTCAGCGAGCTTCGCCATCGCTGGCACCATTCCAGCGGTGCTAAGCGTGATACGCCGTTTCGACAAGCCAAAACCAAAATCATCGCGCAAAGTAGCAATCGCACTAATCACCGCCTCGTAATTAAGCAGTGGCTCGCCCATGCCCATCAACACAATATTGGTAATCGGTCGTAGGTCGGTTTGTTTGTCGCCAGGTTTAGCTTGTTGACCATCAAAACCAGTACTACCTAGCTCCTCAGCCAAGCTATGCCAAGCATTCCATACCTGCCCTACAATTTCATCACTACTTAGATTGCGGTTAAACCCTTGACGAGCAGTAGCACAAAAGGTGCAATTTAAACTGCAGCCAACCTGTGACGAAATACACAAAGTGCCCCGCTCATCTTCTGGGATAAATACAACTTCAATGCCATTGCCATCAGGCAGGCGCATTAACCACTTACGTGTACCATCTTGCGACAACTGCATTTGATCCACTTGCGGCGGCTGCACAATAGCTTCTTCTGTAAGCTGTGCGCGCAGCGCCTTACTCAGATCAGTCATCTGTGAAAAGTCAGTGACGCCCTGCTGATAAATCCACTTAAAAACTTGTGCGGCACGAAACGACTTTTGCCCAATATTGGTGAAAAAAGCTTCCATGCCCGATCGATCGAGCGCAAATAAATTGACCTTTGCTGGCTGGTCTACTTGCTTGTTTTGTTGCTCTACCGTTTGCTCGGTCATCGCACCGCGCCGCTTAATCTCGTCAGAAGTAAACTACGGCCGTGGGCAAATTTCTTCTTCGCCAAAGAAATAAGCAATTTCTTCTGCCGCTGTTTCAGGTGCATCTGAACCGTGCACCGAATTTGCATCGATGCTCTGCGCGAAATCTGCGCGAATAGTGCCAGGCGCAGCATCAGCCGGGTTCGTTGCGCCCATCACCTCACGATTTTTGGCAATCGCGTTTTCGCCTTCTAGCACCTGCACCATCACTGGTCCAGATGCCATATATGAAACCAAGTCGTTGTAAAAAGGGCGCTCTTTATGCACAGCATAAAATCCACCTGCTTTTTCTTCGCTCAAATGCAGCATTTTAGAGGCCACAATAGTCAGACCTGCTTCTTCAAAGCGATCATAAATTTTACCAATGAGATTGCGCTTCACTGCATCGGGTTTAACAATAGAAAAGGTGCGTTCAACAGCCATGATAACTCCAGTATTTAATTAGGGTAATAAGAAAGTGGTCGCTCTGCTTCACTTTACGCAAGTCTTGCACAGCTTAACGACCAACCTGAAAAGTGGCGCGTATTATAGCCCTTGTAGGCTTACTTCGCCAATCAGACTTTTATCCTGCAACGCATTAATTTGTACATTTGCTAGCTGCCCTACTGCAGCACTATGCAGCGGGATTTGCACCGCAAAATAATCGCTGCGACGTGCCAGCAGATAGCCATCTTTATGCTCCGTTTCCACCACTGCTGTGGCCAAACTGTTGATCAATCCTTCCGCCTGGCGCTGCCACACAGCCGCACCCGCCTCGCGCACTAAGGCTGCACGACGTTTTTTCTCATCGGCGGCTACTTGGTTTGGGATCTTCGCCGCTGGCGTGCCTTCGCGGCGCGAATAAGGAAACACATGTGGATACGCAATCTGCAGATCATCAATAGCGCTCAAGGTATCGGCAAAATGCTCAATCTCTTCAGTAGGAAAACCTACTAACACGTCAGCACTCAGTACTAAATCGGGCCGTGCAGCACGTAAGCGCTGTACCACATCATAAATATGTTCACGATTAGCTCGCCGCTTCATGCGCTTCAAAATTAGTGTGTTGGCACTTTGCATGGACAAATGCAGATGTGAACATAACCGAGCATCATTCGCAAATAATGTGATTAGTTCATCAGTAATGTGAATCGGGTCAATCGAGCTGATACGAATGCGGCAATCTAAATCTAGTGCCAACATGGATTGCAGTAGGTTTGTGAGCGTACTGGGCTCATCAAAATCTTCACCGTAGGCGCCTAGGTCCACTCCACAGATCACCACCTCTTTATACCCGTTTTGCGCTACTTGTTTGTATTGCGCTAATACAGTCTGTGGTGAGAACGACAAGCTTGGGCCACGCGCAGTGTGGATAATGCAAAAAGTACAGCCTTGATTACAACCTTGCTGGATTTGAATAAATGCGCGAGATTGCTGCTCGTAACCAGTAAGCAGATCACTCGGCACCGACATTAGTTCGCCGAATTCAGGGCGAATAATTTTATCTTGAACGCTTATGTTGGCACTAACTGATTGTGATGCTGAGGACGCACTATCATGCTCCTTCACCAGCACTGGGATATGTAGTTTAGCTGCATTACCCACTACCCAATCAACCGCATCTAAGTCGGCGCAAATCTCGGGATTGTTTTGCGCATAACACCCCGTCATCACTACTTTGGCATCGGGATTTAAGCGTTTAAGCTTGCGTGCCACTTGGCGGCTTTGTCGGTCAGCTTCGGCCGTCACTGTGCAGCTGTTAATTACATATAAATCAGCTGCCTGCTTATTAGTTACACGCTGATAACCCTGCTGCACTAGCTTTTCAACAATTAGCTCGGATTCATAGCTGTTGACCTTACAGCCTAAAGTGGCCACTGCCACCGTTTTGACCTTTGAATTTGATGTCGAAGCCAACTTAGGTTGACTCGGACCAAGCGTAGCAGATTTACTTATGACGGTACCGCTCACAGTCATAAGCCTTCTTGGCTTAAAACTCTAGCTTTCTTCCACTGAAAAGCTTTCCCCGCAGCCACATTCGTCAGCCACATTAGGATTCTTAAATTTGAAAGCTGAAGCAAAGCCATCAGAATGATAATCAATCACCGTACCATCAATCTGTGCTAAGTGTGTTTTATCTACAATCACTGCTACACCTTTGCTGTCAAACACCAAGTCGTCATCGTTGATTTCTTGTGCCATGTCTACCGTATAGGCAAAACCAGAGCAGCCAGCATTCTTAATACCAAAACGCAAGCCTTTCGCTGCTGCTTGTGATTTTAAATAACCAGAAACTTGTTTTGCTGCGCTGTCTGTTAATTCAATGGCCATATCTGCTTACCGTGTTGTTAATTATTGCTGTGCTAACTATATGGGGTTTAGTGCATAAAATCCAATCACCCGCATCCGTTTATTGCGGACTTAAACTGAAGCTATTTTACCGTAGCTTATGCATTTTTTACTGCTCTTTATCCAACTCCTCATCCAATGCAGTGAGCACTCCAAGTAAAATTTTTACTTCCTCATCAGTCAAATCAGCTTTATAAAACAGACGACGAATTTTACGCATCACTGTGACCGCATTGCCCTTATAAAAATCCACACTCTTGGCGGTGGCATCCCAACGGTCGAAAAAAAACTGCAATTGCTCCGAACTCGCTTTGTCCGAAGCGTTTTTGCGGCCAATGTCTTTAGGGTTGGGTGCAGCATCATACAAACTCATACGCAACTCATACAACACCACCATTACCGCTGCCGCCAAGTTAAGTGAGCGGTGCATTTCATCCACGGGGATATGTACTAAAGCCTCACAGATATCTAATTCTTCATTAGTAAGGCCGCTACGCTCACGCCCAAAAACGAGAGCAATCTGCTCATCTTGCGGCGCACTATAAATCTCCTCAGACAGCTGCCGAGGATCTAGTTGCGTCCAAGCAATTGAGCGCAAGCGCGCACTAACTCCATACACTCGCTGACAACCAATCACTGCATCGGCTAGCTCAGGAAAAACTTGAGCCTGTTCTAAAATTGTGTCCGCGCCAGCCGCCATCGCATTGGCGCGTTCACTAGGAAACTGCACCGGATCTACCAATGCTAAGTTAGTCATGCCCATGTTAGCCATGGCGCGAGCTACCGAGCCGATATTACCCGGATGACTGGTGTTGACTAACACCACACGAAAACGCTCTGGATTAAACATGTTCAAAATTTAACGATACACGACAAGCGATTGATCAAAAGTTATGAACAAATACGTCTAAGGCATTGAATATAATGAAAATGGTCGGGGCGAGAGGATTTGAACCTCCGACCACCGCAACCCCATTGCGGTGCGCTACCAGGCTGCGCTACGCCCCGATGTGTAGCTAAAAAGTATAGCTAAAAACTACAGAAATCTAGAGCGGAGTATTCTACTTTAACATTGACACAACTTCATCTAATTCCTTGATGACTTGTGTAATGATTTTTTTCGCATCGGAGTTAGAAATTTGGCCAGCTGAAGCAGCTTCTTCTTCACCGTTATTAAGTTGTTCTAGCTTGATGCGCGCACCAGAAATAGTAAAGCCGTCAGAATATAGTAGCTGACGAATCAAACGCACTAGTTTAACCTCATGGCGCTGATAATAACGACGATTACCGCGTCGTTTTACTGGCTTTAGTTGATCGAACTCTTGCTCCCAATAGCGCAACACATGCGGTTTAATATCGCATAGCTTACTTACTTCACCAATAGTGAAGTAGCGCTTACCGGGAATGGGCGGTAGGTCCATCGCACTGGTATCAAGCATTGTCATTTAATTATTCGTTGTTCAATTAATTTCTTTTGTCGCGCATAAGTCGGCTAAGTGCTGCCGAGTTGTCACTGATTCGCTTTTTTAGCTTCTGACTAGTGCGAAAAGTAACTACTCGCCGCGCTGAAATAGGCACTTCTTCGCCTGTCTTAGGGTTGCGTCCAGGGCGCGAACCTTTGTCACGTAACACAAAGCTACCAAAACCCGAAATCTTAACTGCTTCACCTTTCTCCAAAGAAGAGCGAATTTCCTCAAAGAATTGATCAATTAAATCTTTCGCTTCACGCTTGTTGAGACCCACCTCATCAAACAGGGCTTCGGCAAGGCGTGCTTTGGTTATCGTCATCGGGGCTAATTTATATTTTTTCTAAACTCTCAACTGAGCCTTATACTTTTGTTTTAATACGCTCAGAATCGAAGACGTTAACTCATCCGCTTGCTGCGCGGAAACACTGTCTGAATCTGATTGCAGCGTTAGGCTAACCGCAAGACTCTTCTTGCCTACCCCAACGCCCTCACCTATATAAGTATCAAATATTACACATTTTTTCAATAAATTCCCTGCTATTTGCTCAATTTCGCGCACAATTTGCTGCGCGGCAATTTTTTCATCCAGCACAATCGCCAAATCACGGGTTGATGCCGAGAAGCGAGAGATTTCCTTAAATGCCGGCAAAGCGCATTCGCTAATCGCTTTAAGGTCGATTTCTGCAAGATAAACGGGGTGCAACAAATCAAACTGTGTTTGCAATTGCGGGTGCAAGCTACCAATCAAGCCAATTGGCCCCTCATCTAGAAAAACTGCCGCTGCCTGACCCGGGTGAAATACATCAAGATCCGTATTTTGATAAGTCACTCGGCCCGCTAAACCAAGTTGGGCAAACAAACGCTCGAGATCACCTTTAAGATGATAAAAATTCACTGGATTTGTGTCACTTTCCCAATGCAGACTGTCTCTTGGACCGCTAAGCAACAAGGCCAGCTTTTGTTTCTCTGCCGAACCGGTATCGCTACTGGTATCCTCACTAAACACATTACCCATTTCAAACAACCGCAATCGCGTGTGTTGGCGTTGCTGATTGCTTTTAGCGGCATTGAGCAAACCCACCCAAATACTGGTGCGCATGTGCGCCATGTTAGCGGCAATTGGGTTAGCCAATACAATACCACCGCGTTCAGGAAACAATGCTGCTTCACTAGCCGGATCAACAAAGCTGTACGAAACCACTTCATGATAATTGGCCGCCGCAAAAAATTGCTTAACCTCCAGTGGGCTGACCATTTGTTCACTGGCATTAGCTGGTGAAGTAAGTAAACGCGGTGGACGCGGCGCAATTTTATCCAACCCTACGGTACGCCCTACTTCTTCAATCAGATCATGCTCACCCTCAATGTCAAAGCGCCAACTAGGAGCAGTGACATGGAAGTTAGCTTCATCACGGCGTAACACCATGCCAAGGCCGGTGAGAATACGCTCGATCTCATCGCTGTCTACTGCCATACCTAACAGGCTTTCAACCTTTCGCGCGCGCAGTGGAATGGGCTCGGCTTGCGACAAGTGCATTTCTTCCACGCTTTTGAACACTGCACCAAACTCACCACCTACAATTTGTTGCAATAATTCGCTAGCCCGTGCGATGGCACGTTCAGGTAAACCTGGATCCACGCCACGTTCAAAACGGTGTGAAGCGTCGGTATGCAGGCCCAGACGACGGGCGCGTCCAACGATGGCTTGGGGGGTGAAATGTGCCGCCTCTAACATCAGGCTGGTGCTATCCGGACCGATGGCACTGTTCGCACCTCCCATTATTCCAGCCAAGGCAACCGGGCCTGTTTGATCAGTGACTAGCAGCATGTCTGGGTCCAGCACCACAGTTTGCTCGTTTAGCAGTGTAAGACTTTCACCTCTTTCAGCACGACGCACGCGAATACCACCAGTTAACTTGTCTGCATCAAAAGCATGCATTGGCTGACCTAACTCCATCATGACGTAATTGGTCACATCGACCACCGGGTCGATGCTTCGTAAGCCGACACGGCGAAGCTTTTCTCGCATCCAATCAGGAGTTTGCGCCGCTGGGTTAATGTTCTTTATGATTCGGCCGACAAACTTTGGACAGTCTTTAGGCGCATCTAAATTTACCGCACGTACTGCGTTGTTTTGTGGAGCAATCTCGCTGATATTCAAGGGGGCATAAATGCCGCCGGTGGCCACAGCCATCTCACGTGCCACGCCAGCAATGCTTAAGCAATCACCGCGATCAGGTGTCAAATCCACATCGATGCAGTGGTCGTCCAGCTGCAAATACTCATCCACTGTCACTCCAACCGGCGCCTCGCTATCCAACAACATTAGGCCATCTGATTGTTCTTCCATAGCAAGTTCTGAAGCCGAACATAGCATGCCGTTTGATGCCACTCCGCGCACTGCGCGTGATTCAATCTTCATTCCGCCAGGTAGTTCTGCACTCACCAGCGCCACCGGCGCTTTGATACCTTTCGCCGCATTTGGTGCGCCACATACAATAGTTAGTGCATCAGCCTTGCCAATATTGACCGTACAAACATTGAGTTTATCGGCACCGGGATGTGGTTCCATAGCCACAACTTCGCCGACCACCAGCAACGAACCAAGCTGAGCCACTGGCTCCACTGTTTCCACCTCTAAGCCAGCTTGGGTGAGATGATGTGATAACTGCGTGGTATCCACCGGCAAGGTGGCCCATTCACGCAACCATGATTCACTAATTAGCATATCGTACTGTGTTAGGCCTTAAACTGTCGTAAAAAATCAATATCATTATCGAAGAACAAGCGCAAATCGTTCACGCCATACCGCAGCATGGTCAGGCGTTCTACACCTAGGCCAAAAGCATAGCCTGAATATTCTTGATCATCGATGTTACCGTGGCGCAGCACTTCGGGGTGCACCATGCCGCAACCTAGAATTTCGATCCAACCGGATTTTTTGCAAATACGGCAGCCCTCTCCCTCACAAAACACGCACTCAATGTCTACTTCAGCAGATGGCTCAGTAAAAGGAAAATAAGACGGACGAAAACGCACCCCTAAGTCTTTTTCAAAAAAGGCCTGTAAAAAGTAAATTAAAATGCCTTTGAGATCAGCAAAAGATAAGTCTTTATCGATCGCCAAACCTTCAAGTTGGTGAAACATCGGCGTGTGGGTTACATCTGAATCACAACGATATACCCTTCCTGGAGCAATTACTTGAATCGGCGGCTCGTTGTTGTGCATATACCGAATCTGCACTGGGGATGTATGAGTGCGTAAAACTGTGCCCTCCTTGATATAAAAGGTGTCATGCATCGCGCGCGCTGGATGACTTTCAGGGATATTCAGTGCCTCAAAATTGTAATAATCGGTTTCAATTTCTGGCCCTTGCGCAATCGAAAAGCCTACTTTACTAAAAATAGCTTCCATACGCGCCATCGTACGCGTGATCGGATGAATTGAGCCTTCACTTTCAGCATTAAAGCCCGGCAAGGTAACATCAATTTGTTCTTGCTCAAGCTTTGCATTCAGCGCAACCAGCTCCAATGCAATACGTTTCGTTTCTAATGCTTCCTGCACCACTTCACGTACAGCGTTTACTTCATTTCCAAAATCTTTGCGCTGTTCATGCGGCAAACTACCAATGCGCTTCAATTGTGCAGTTATGGCGCCTTTTTTACCCAAAGCAGTTACCCTTATTTGCTCAATAGCAGCCAAGTCTTCGGCCTGTTTAATAGCGGCCAGGGTGTTAGCGCTAAGCGATGATAGCGAATCCGATTCAGTCACGATGAATAATCTGAGGGTTCAATTTAGAGTTAAATAGGCAGTGAGCACATTGCGAAGATAAAAAAAGGAGAGGCTAAGCCGCTCCTTATTTCTAATCTAATACGCCTAAACTTGGCCAACAAAGACCCAGCAAATGGCCTATAAATAGTTTAGGCAGCGGCGCCTTCCTTCGGTAACGCAGCTTGCGCACGACCAACCAAGTCGGCAAAAGCCTCTTTGTCATGTACAGCAATATCAGCTAGCACCTTACGGTCTAGGTCGATTGACGCATGGCTCAGACCATTCATGAAACGTGAATAACTCATACCATTAGCACGAGCTGCCGCATTAATACGTGCGATCCATAACTGACGGAACTGGCGCTTGCGTTGCTTACGGTCGCGATAAGCATATTGCCCTGCTTTGGTGACCGCTTGTTTGGCAACCTTAAAAGTACGACTGCGCGCACCACGATAGCCTTTGGCTAGCGCTAAAACTTTCTTATGCTTACGTTTGGCGTTTACGCCTCTTTTTACTCTTGGCATCGTCTAATCCTCTAGCTATAAGGCAGCATTTTTTGAATCGCTGCATGGTCACTCGCATGAACGGTTAACCCTTCACGCAAGTGGCGTTTTCGTTTACTGGATTTCTTTGTCAAAATATGACGCAGATGCGACTGAGAGCGTTTGAACTTGCCAGACCCTGCTTTTTTAAAGCGTTTGGCAGCGCCTCGGTGTGTTTTTAATTTAGGCATAACTTTAATACACTATTACGGAAGTATTACTACTTCATTACAATTCGACACTCTACGCGGCCCTTCAAAGCCCGTAAAAACGGACCTATAAAAGCACTTTTACCTTTTTGGCGCGAGTACCATTACCATTTGGCGACCTTCAAGCAGCGGTGTGGCCTCCACCGTTGATATTTCTTCAAGGTCATCCCGAATCCTTTCTAACATTTCAAGACCCAGTTCACGATGTGCCATTTCTCGGCCTCTAAAACGCATCGTTACTTTTGTCTTGTCTCCAGCTTCCAAGAATTTTGTCAGGTTTCTAAGCTTAACATCATAATCTCCGACATCTGTTCCCGGACGAAACTTTATTTCTTTAACCGTTGTTTGTTTTTGCTTTTTCTTGCTTTCTTGTTTCTTTTTACGTTCGTTATAAACTTGCTTACCATAATCTAGGATGCGACAAACCGGCGGCTCAGCGTTGGGGGAAATTTCCACCAAATCTAGCTTTTTAGACTGTGCTAATTCTTGGGCTTGCGCAAGCGGGACAATACCAACCTGAGCCCCCTCATCATCAATTAATCGTACTGGATCGGCAACGATCTTATCGTTAATCGCAACTCTCTTTTTTCTAGCTATGGGCTGAACCTCAAATTATAAACCAATTACAAACAGCGCGATGTTAGGCTATTCAGCCCATCACCACATAAAACCAAATTATTTCACGTTAGACACTCTGGTTTAAACCTTGAGCTTGCAAATGCGAAACAAACGTATCCACTGCCATGCTGCCAAGGTCCTCGCCATCGCGGGAACGCACGGCCACTTGACCGCTTTCCATCTCTTTTGCGCCTACCACCAATAAATAGGGCACACGCTCAAGGGTATGTTCGCGAATTTTAAAGCCGATCTTCTCGTTTCTCAAGTCACAAATGGCACGAACTGCACTATTTTGTAGTTTTTCGGTCACTTTCTGTGCATATTGAGCCTGAGCATCGGTGATCGTCAGTACTGACACCTGATCTGGCGCAAGCCATAAAGGAAATTTGCCCTCGTGATGTTCGATCAAAATACCGATGAAGCGCTCAAATGAACCAAGCAACGCACGGTGTAGCATTACTGGCACTTGCTTATCGCCATTTTCATCAATATAACTGGCATCCAAGCGCCCTGGCATGGAAAAATCCACTTGCATAGTGCCACACTGCCATACACGACCAATGCAATCTTTTAAGCTGAACTCAATCTTCGGACCATAAAACGCGCCTTCACCCGGCAGTAGCTCATATGGCAAATTTTTGGCGTCGAGTGCATTGGCTAAAGCTGCTTCAGATTTATCCCATACTTCATCACTGCCTACACGCTGCTCAGGGCGAGTTGATAAGCGATACAGTACCTCTTCAAAGCCCAGTGCTTTATACACGTCATGCAAGAAATCGATGAACTCACCCACTTCAGATTGAATTTGCTCTTCACTACAAAATATATGGCCGTCGTCCTGCACAAAGCCACGCACCCGCATCAAACCATGCAGCGAACCAGATAACTCGTTACGGTGGCAAGAACCAAATTCAGCGAGTCGTAACGGTAAATCGCGGTAACTTTTGATACCTTGATTAAACACCTGCACATGACAGGGGCAATTCATCGGTTTAATCGCAAAGCTGCGCTCCTCGGCCTCTACAGTGAACATGCCATCGCCAAATTTATCGGCATGACCCGACGCTTCCCACAGCAACATATCCACTACCTGCGGGGTATTGATCTCTTTGTAATTACGCTTGGCCTGCTCGCGCGCCATAAAACCGCGTAAGTTTTTATAAATCTGCCAGCCCTTAGGGTGCCAAAACACCATACCAGGCGCTTCTTCTTGCAAATGGAACAAACCCAGCTTTTTACCAATTTTGCGGTGGTCACGCTTTTCTGCTTCGGCCAAGTTGTGCAAGTACTGCTTAAGCTGCTTTTTGTCAGCAAAGGCGGTGCCGTAAATGCGTTGTAACATTTCATTATTCGAGTCACCCCGCCAATAGGCACCTGCTACTTTAGTCAGCTTAAACGCCTTTAAATGTGCAGTACTGGGCACATGTGGCCCACGGCACAAGTCAGTAAAATCGCCTTGCGTATATAAAGACAGTGGCTCATCAGACGGAATGGCTTCGATAATTTCAGCCTTATATTGCTCGCCAATGCCCGTAAAATAATCCACCGCCTCATCGCGCTCTTTTAGGCTGCGCGATACTGGCAAGTCTTGTCTAACAAGCTCATCCATACGCGCTTCAATCTTGGCCAGGTCATCTTCTGAAAAGCCTTTATCATAGGCAAAGTCGTAATAAAAGCCGTTTTCAATCACTGGTCCGATGGTTACCTCCACATCGGGGTACAACTGCTTAACCGCTTGTGCCAGCAAGTGCGCACTAGAGTGACGAATCACCTCCAAGCCCTCGGCGTCTTTGGCGGTGATGATCGCTAGCTGCGCATCCTGTTCGATAAGCGCCTTAGTATCGCGCAGCTCACCATCAACTTTGCCTGCGAGCGCTGCTTTAGCTAAACCTGGGCCGATGTCCATAGCGACGTCGTGGATAGAAACTGGCTGCGGGTAATCACGTACCGAGCCGTCAGGAAGTGTAATTTGAGGCATGTTTTTGACCTTTATCAGTGGCGCCCCCTACTAAAGGGCGCGTGTGCCATAAATGTTAAACGAAATGGTAGGCGCGATTGGATTCGAACCAACGACCCCCACCATGTCAAGGTGGTGCTCTAACCAACTGAGCTACGCGCCTGAAAACCAGGAAGCGAAGTTTACCCGCTTGCCCCAGACGGTTCAATCACAAAAGGGACGCTATCGCGACTTTCGTATCTAAGCCATCAATGCTGCTGCCAGCAACCACATGCATTCAGTCAGCTCAATACTAGCGCCCAGTGTGTCTCCGGTGCAACCTCCCAAATTTTTAATCATCATGCGCCGTATCAGCCATAAAAGCACAGCAGCAATCAACACGGCCACCAGATTAACTAACACTGCGACCACGATCACCATCGCTACCATGGCCCACAACGGTTGACGTGGCATCTTATCTAATAAGGCACTACCCAATCCTTGCTCACGCACATATGGTGTTGTTAGCAGCAACCCTACCGCGGCTGTACGCCCTAAAACCGGCGCCAACATGAGAACCCATATGCTCTGCATCGAAATTAATTCGCCAAGCGCCAATACCTTTAGCAACAACACACAAATCAAAGCCACTGCACCGGCGGCACCAATGGCAGAATCTTTTAAGATACGGTGCATTTTGTCCGTATCACCCTGCCCACCTAGCCACGCGTCACTGCTATCGGCCAAACCATCAAGGTGTAGTGCGCCAGTGATAACTGCCCACAGCGTCACCAACACTGCTGCTAATAGCAGTGGTTCGGCAGCTGGCAGCAGCCATAATAACGCTAGCAATAAACTACCGATCAGCAAACCCACTAGCGGGTAGTACAAAACACTACGACCATGGTCTTGCGCATCAAAATCAAGCGCGCGCGGCACTGGCAAGCGAGTTAAAAAACTCAGTGCTAACCTAAATGGCTTAAATACAGAGTGCGTTAGCATCGTTTTATGTACAAGATGGTCATGCGGTTTTGCCCAAGAAATTTAACGTCACTTCGCCGTCGCCATATACCGTCAGCCGATGCCGTGCACCGTATGCCAACTCTAAACGCAAAGTCTTGGCATAATCAATTTCTAGCACTTGCGCCAGAATGACCCGCAATACACCAGCATGACTGATTAACAGCACACGCTGACCTGCGTGGTCAATAAGACATTGCTGCCATGCCGAGTTTATCCGCTCAACAAACGCCCTCATGCTTTCACCATTAGGGGCCACGAAAGCCTGAGGATCAGCCCACAAGTTTTGTAATAAATCGGGTGATTGTGACCAAACCTCATCACGGGCTTTACCGATCCAATCACCGAAGTCTAGTTCCGTCAAAGCATCGTCCAAATGACAAGAAAGGTTGTGTTTCATAGCCAGTTGCTGCGCAAAATCAGCGCAACGGGTACTGGACGAGCTCACGATGCAGTCCCATTGCTCATTGGCACTTCCACGTTGCATTTGTGCCCAACCGTGCTTGCTCAACGGTTCTTGCAATGGCGCGCAAAACAAATTGGGTGTTTGCACTTCGCCATGACGCAGCAAATCCACCGTCGTTGCATCCGATGATGGGCTTGAAATGCTCATAATCCTAAGAAGTGAACAGTATAGACAAGTTAAACAGCAAGGCAATGCGCCTTCTAATTCGCACCTGCCACTTGCGCCTCTGCAAAAGTGGCCATGTCATTATGCGTTGCGCAAGCCAGCCGCAGGCATGGCACTGCTAACGCCGCACCACTGCCTTCGCCCAAGCGCAGCCCCAAATTTAAAATTGGGCTTAAATTCAGCGCACTAATCACATGCTGGTGGCCCTGCTCAGCCGACAAATGCGACAAAAACATCCAATCATTTACTGCAGGCTGTATACGCATCGCCACCAAAGCAGCAGCGCTGCTAATAAAGCCGTCTACCAAGATCGGCAAGCCCAACTGGCCCGCTTTGATATAAGCCCCTGTCAAGGCGGCAATTTCAAAGCCACCTACGCAGCGCAGCCAGCTCAAAGCATCGTCACCGCATTCGGCTTGGTGTTTGACCAGCACTTGCTCGATCACCTGCGCTTTGCGACTTACCCCTGCGTCATCAAGGCCAGTGCCGCGTCCTGTCAGGCTGCCAGCATTTTGCCCGAGCAGTGCGCAATACAAAGCACTGGCTGCACTGGTATTGCCAATGCCCATTTCGCCGCCAACAAACAACTGACTGTCACTGTCCACTGCACGCTGCGCCGCCGCTGCGCCGGTTTCTAAACATTGCGTAAGCTGCGCTCCGTCCATCGCTGGGCCTTGCAAACTGCTGGCCGTACCCGCGCCTGAACGGCTGATCACGAGTCCTTCGGCTGCTGGCAAGGGCGTGGCAATACCGGCATCAATGACTTCAAGCTTAGCGCCTAGCTGCTTAGCCAACACACTGATGGCTGCGCCGCCGTGAATAAAATTAGCGACCATTTGCGTGGTCACTTCTTGCGGAAAGGCCGACACGCCCTCAGCCACTAATCCATGGTCACCTGCAAATATACAGATGGACACCTCATCCACATTGGGCTTTTCCACCCCCTGCATTCCAGCTAAGCGAATCGCGATATCTTCTAGCTCACCCAATGCACCGGGCGGCTTAGTCAGTTCACTTTGACGCTCTTGCGCCTGCGCGACGGCTTGCTGGTCAATAGCTTTGATGGGTTCTGCAATCCACTTCATGAGTTTCATCTATAAAAAACAAGACTCTATTGTAGAGCCAAACGCCAAGACGCGCGCCAATGAATTTAACCCAATGCGACGGCTTTTGCTTTAACGGCGCAACATGGCATTAATTGGAGATAACACAGACACAAATGAATAGCCAAGGCGCTTACGGCTGCTATATCATTAGTGTAAAACCAAACTTACACAATCGATTTAACTCTGCCACATCATGAAGCTATCCAAACTTGCCAACAACATCGCTATCTCGCCTATTTTGCCGTTTGCCGCGGCGCTTAATGCCAAAAAGGCCGCAGGTGAAACAGTGTATAACCTCACTATTGGTGATTTTGATCCAAGCATTTACCCCATTCCTGAACAACTTACTGCACAGTCAATCAAAGCCTATGAAGCTGGCGAAACCAACTATCCCGGCGCAGTTGGTATGCCGATGCTGCGCCAAGGAGTGGCCGACTTGCTAAACCGCACCTGCGGCTTGAATTACGGTGCTGATGATGTACAGATTTCCTGTGGCTCACGGCCACTGATTTACGCAGCCTATAAGGTGATTGTAGATGCCGGCGACAAAGTAGTGTACCCCGTACCATCGTGGAACAACGATCATTATTGCCAGCTGACCGAAGCACAAGTGGTTGAGATTGAAACCGATGCCAGCACCGACTTTATGCCAACAGCCGAGCAAATCACGCCACACCTAAAAGGCGCCACTCTGCTAGCTTTGTGCTCGCCGCAAAACCCTACTGGCACAGTGTTTGCGCGTGAGCAACTGAAACAAATTTGCGATGCGGTCGTGGCCGAAAACAAACGCCGCAGTCCTGATGAAAAAGCGCTTTATGTGATGTTTGACCAAGTATATTGGTTGCTCACCTTTGGCAGCACACAGTTTTATCACCCGCTAAAACAATGCCCTGCTATCGAGCCCTATGCTATTTTTGTAGACGGCTTATCTAAATCGCTGGCTGGCACTGGCATTCGCATCGGCTGGGGCACTGCCCCCAAGGTGCTACTGAATAAAATGCAGGCCTTGCTGGCACATACCGGCTCATGGGCTCCGCGGCCAGAGCAAGTAGCTGCCGGGCATTTTTTGCAAAATGCGACTGACGTAGATCAGTACTTAAAACAATTTCGTGGTCAACTGGAAAGCCGTTTAGATGCTTTCTACAAAGGTATTATAGATCTTAAAACGAAAGGCTTCCCAGTGGATGCCATTGCGCCACAAGCAGCCATTTACCTAAGCGTCAACATTGATCTGAAAGGTAAGAAAACAGCTGAAGGTATTATCCTAGATAGTAGCGATGCCGTACATGAGCATCTACTTAATGAGGCGGGCATCGGTGTACTACCTTTCTCGTGGTTTGGAGCTAAAAGCCACGGTGATTGGTTTCGTCTATCAGTAGGCACCTGTCAGCAAAGCGAGATACCGCTGGTGTTACATGCTCTGGAACAGTCCATGGCAAAACTACACTAGTAAATTAGCAACGCCAAAATCACTTAGAGTCTGCATTAGCAAATTATCAAACAAAAGCAGCTAACATTGTGTTTAGCTGATATCAAAATGCAAAAACTAAAAATGCGTTAGACCACACTTGCCTAACGCATTATATTAAGAGGGCCGAAACACAGGCTTTAGTTGCTAGTGTGTTTATGCATCTCTTCCTCACTCAGTAGAGGTCGATTTATCAATGGTGCCAGTATGTTCGTGCTTAGCTTTAGGTACCACACGCTGTACTGTAGCCACCGCTTTTTTCTCACTGCCATCGGCAAACATCAAGGTGATTTCATGAAAGTCACCTTCTTCTAAGTCCTGAGTTAAGTTAAGCATCATCAAATGCAAACCTTCTGGATTCAGCTCTACTTTGCTTTCAGCCGGCAATAGCAAGCTATCCATTTTTTGCATGCTCATCACACCATCATTCATTACCGACTCATGAATCTCAATATTACCAGCCAGTGGCGACTCAACCGACACGAGTTCTTTTGCGTCGTGTGAGTCGTTCGAAATCACCATATAAGCGGCCGTTGTAGTCATGCCTGCTGGCATAGCACGAATGACCACATCACGCACTTGTACCGTGTCGCTATGGGCGCTCACTTGTTGCAAACTCATCGCAAAAAATAGGCCAATCAAAATACGTTTTAACATGTTTAATTATCAACAAATCATAAAGCACTAATTATAAATAAAGCCAATTGAACTGGCTATGAATAATCGCTAATGAAGCCTTAACTGCAGACATTTGGTGCCAACGCAATTGACTGCCCCAAACTCAATGCAGGTCGCCGTTTCGCAGGGTATTGCAGACGTAACTTAGCCATCTTTTTCAGCAATG
>CALIFM010000291.1 GCA_938021685.1 uncultured Gammaproteobacteria bacterium
ACGCATCTTGTTGACTCAGCGAATACTCTTTGATGCCACGGGCATCTGCGACTACAGCACAAGCCCCGCTACTCAGTGCAGCGCTTGCAAACTGATGACCATCTTGGTTCTCCCCTCGAATCGCAAAAAATAAATCATTCGCTTGCACCTTGCGCGAATCAATTTGTACCGCCGCAATGCTGTCACCCTGCGCAGCACCAT
Source organism: uncultured Gammaproteobacteria bacterium (assembly GCA_938021685.1). Lineage (GTDB taxonomy): Bacteria > Pseudomonadota > Gammaproteobacteria > Arenicellales > Poriferihabitantaceae > JAAELZ01. The sequence goes on from CALIFM010000291.1 coordinate 202, forward strand.
CACCTAAAACAGGCGCGTTTAATTGCATCGCCGCGCTAGCTTCGCTCAATGATAAACCCAATCCCGTCATGCAGCCTTTTCTCCCCATGCTTGCAAAGCATCAGCTGCAATTTCACGATCATTAATCTGTAAAGTTCTGTCGGCATATACCTGCTCGGTTTCATGCCCCTTACCAGCAATTACAACCCAGTCTTGTGGCTCTGCCTGCAAAACTGCTTGCTCAATCGCCAACGCACGCTTATGCTGCACATTAACTGGCGCCTGCATGCCTGCCAATATATCTGCGACAATAGCTGCTGGCGTTTCACCGCGCGGATTGTCGTCCGTTATCATTACTGAATCCGCCAAGCTTTGTGCGATCCTACCCATTTTGGGTCGCTTTTGCTTGTCACGACCCCCGCCGCAACCAAACACCACAGACAAACGTCCTTTACAGTGAGCACGCACTGCTTTCAACGCTTGCTCTAGTGCATCTGGCGTGTGTGCAAAGTCAACTACAACCGCAGGTTTAGACTGCAAATTATTTACCATCGCAGAAATGCGCTCTAACCGCCCCGGCGGGGCTTTACACTGTGGCAACACTGACGCAATTTTTTCCAACTCATAATCCATGTTTAACAACACAGCAACTACAGATAACAAGTTGTACACATTGATTTCACCTACTAAAGGCGATGCCATAGTCTGCTGCTTGCCATCATAATGCACTTCAAACACCAAACCATCGCTATGCGGCTGACATTGCTGTGCTATTAAGCAGCCTGGCTTGTGCCAATATTCTGCATTTAAGCTACAAGCAATCACAGGCAAGCTCACCGAAGTTTGTAAGCTTTGACCAAACGCATCATCAACATTGACGACCGTCGTTTGCACACTTGAGTATTTAAATAATCGCCCTTTAGCTTCACCATAGGCTTGCATACTGCCGTGGTAATCTAAATGGTCTTGACTTAAGTTCGTAAACACCGCCTGATCAAATTCAATCGCGGCCACGCGTTCTTGCTGCAAACCATGTGATGACACTTCCATACATACGACTTCGCAACCCGTGTCCACTAATTCACGCAGCTGTTTTTGAACACTGATAGCGTCAGGCGTGGTTAATGTTGACTTCGTCAAGCTTGATTTGTTATTAGCGCCCACCACTCCTACACCAATCGTGCCAACTAAACCGGCGGTTTTTCCTAGTTGGTCTATAGCCTGTGCTAGCAAATAGGCCACACTGGTTTTTCCGTTAGTGCCGGTGATACCCACCACCGTACAAGCGCGCGAAGGGTGCTGATAAAACCGACCAGCAATTTTGCTTAGTTTTCTGCCCAAACCATCAATCAGCACCACTGGCACCGAGAAGGGCTTTGCATCAAAAGCATAACCTTGCTTTTCGGCTAGCACTGCCGCTGCGCCAGCCACTATCGCCGCCTCTATATAATCACGCCCATCGCTGGCACCGCCTGGCACCGCCACAAAGCAGCTACCTGTTTGCACCTGACGACTGTCTAAGGTCAGACCGCTAATTTGGCAATCTTTGCTGATCTCGGCCTCACCTTGTAACAAGGCAGCCAGTGATTGCATAACTTTCGCTGTCATACAGCCTCCTTACTTTGCGAATCGCTGGCAGCATCAGGCATATTTTTTTGCTTTGAGCCAGCCATATCACTTGGGTCGCTGTTAATTAAATCCGGCTGATCCGGCGGCACATTGTATAAACGCAACGCATCTTGCATTAAGCGCGAAAACACTGGTGCTGCAACTTGGCCGCCATAGTGGTACTTACCTCTCGGATCATCCATCATCACCACCATCACAAACTCGGGGTTTGAGATCGGAGCCAACCCTGCAAACCACGACACATAACGCTCTTTATCGTAACCGTTCCCTAGGATTTTATAAGTCGTACCCGTTTTACCGCCAACGCGATAACGCGGCACTGCAGCGCGCCTTGCCGTGCCATCGATGCTCACTACTTGCTCTAGCATCTTTAACATGCTGTCAACGGTATCGCTGCTAAATACGCGCTTGCTTGCCTGTTTATCAGCATCATTGTCTCGAACTAAAGTCAACGGTAAGCGCTCACCGTCGTTAGCAAATACTGTGTAGGCCCGTGCAAGCTGCAAAGCCGTTGCATTAAGGCCATAGCCATAAGATTGCGTTGCACGATCAATCAACTTGCTACGTAATGGAAGGTGTCCACTCACCTCTGCTGGCACTGCGCCAACGGGCTCACCAAAGCCGGCAGCACTTAAGGTGTCGTGAAAACGCTGCGCCCCAAATTCAAGCGATAACTTAGTCACTCCAATATTGCTGGACTTAACCACAATGTCATGCAAGCTCAACACCCCATTTTCATGGGTATCGGTAATAGTTCGACCACCAATACGAAAACGACCCTTACCGGTGTCAATTTTCGAATTAGCGCTATAGCGCCCACTCTCAAGGGCCATAGCCACAGTGAAAGGCTTAATAGTTGACCCTGGCTCTTGCACATCTGTTACCGCGCGGTTGCGAAACTTTTCGGGCTTAAACGTGCGTCGGTCATTAGGATTAAATTGCGGCGAATCCACCATTGCCAAAATTTCTCCACTCGGCACATGCACCACAATCGCATTGGCCGCTGCCGCCTTGTGTTTGCGGCGCTCTTCTTCTAAATAAGCGCTAGCTAGATACTGCAAACGGCTATCTAAGGTTAGTGTGAGTGGTTGACCATTCTTAACCGCCTCATTTTGCTCAACGTACTCAACAAAACGCCCACGGCTATCACGATGCAAGGTCTTGCTGCCCGCTTCACCGCGCAACCTAGCGTCATGCATTTTCTCAACACCCTCTTGGCCGCGACCATCTATATCGGTAAACCCCACTACATGTCCTGAAGCCGGACCCGATGGATAAAAACGCTTGTACTCACGACGCGCGTTCAAACCTTTAATCTTTAAGGCAATAGCTTGCTGCGCATCAGAAGGATTAATGTGGCGCTTAACAAACATGAAATCGTTGTTATAGCCGTTTGCTTCACGTTTCTTACAATCCTTTTTAAGCTTTGTAATATCAATGCGGGTGATTTCATTAATCGATTTCCATTTTTCACTCGACTTGCAAAAAAAATGCGGTTCAGCCCACAGGGTATCAACCGGTGTGCTGACCGCTAACAATCGATTATTTCGGTCATAAATGGGCCCACGCAGCGGTGCAATCGCTAGCGTGCGCACATGACGTGATTGCGCCTCAGCAAGCAAGCGTTGATGACCTTGAGTATTAATCCAAGCAACTTTGCCTACCAACAGCCCAAAGCCGACCATAGCCAAGCCTTTTAGTACGTTTTGGCGCAGCAAAGTGCGATCAATCTGATCTTGATCTTGGCGCTTCATCAATGCTCACCTTTGGCCAACTTCAATGTTCGAATACGCTCATCCTGCGGTGGATTGAGCCCACGATCTGCGCGCACTTCATTCTCCACTTTATGCTCCAAGCGCCAAGTAGAATACTCCGCCATCAGCTGGCGCCACTCAATACTCAAATCATCTCGCTGAGCTTGCGTCTTTTGAGCTTGATAAAACGACACTCGATTAAGTTGGCGCACCACAACAACAGACAACGCACTTATCATTACTACTATCAACAGCAGCACAAACCAACGCTGGCTACCACGCTCAGTCATAGCTTAATTTCTCCGCAACACGCATAATTGCACTGCGTGAACGCCGGTTAGCTGCAACCTCATCAGCGCTGGCACGCTGCGGCTTACCCACAAGATTAAGGCGCGGCTGAATTTGGCTGGCTTGAATCGGCAAATCAATTGGATATGGATCACCTTTAGCTTCTTTGCGAAAAAAGGTTTTCACCATGCGATCTTCAAGCGAATGGAAGCTAATCACTACCAAGCGCCCTTTTAGCTGCAAAGCATCAAAGGCATCAGGCAATACGGCCTCTAGTTCTTGCAATTCGGCATTTACCGCAATGCGAATAGCTTGAAATGAGCGCGTAGCTGGGTGCTTATCTTTTTCTTTAAAAGGTACCGCCGCATCTATAATCGTTGCTAGCTGCAAAGTGGTTTCAATGGGTTGCTCCAACAAAGCCTGTTTAATCGCAAAAGCAATTCGCTTAGCAAACCGCTCCTCACCGTATCGACGCAGTACGCGAATAATTTCCTCTTCATCCGTCTGCTCAACCCACTGTGCAGCAGTCAAACCTTGCGTGCTATCCATGCGCATATCTAAAGGGCCGTCTTTTTGAAAACTAAAGCCACGCTGCGCCTCGTCCAACTGCGGCGAAGACACCCCTAAATCTAATAGAATGCCGTCAACTTGACGATACAAACCTAACGCTTGCAATTGCTCTTTAATTGATGAAAACGCGGCATGCACAATCACTACTCGCTCATCATCACCTAATAACGCATCCGCACAAGCGACAGCGTCAGGGTCTCGGTCAAATACAATTAATTTACCTTGATCACCCAGCATCGACAAAATACGCAATCCGTGCCCACCACGCCCAAATGTGCCATCCACATAAACACCGTCGACCTTAGGGGCTAGCGCATCAACCGCTTCTTGCAATAGGACGGTTTGATGGCTAGCAGCTTGCATCACAATTGCAAAGCCTGAAGGTCGGCGGATATTTCATCAGCATCAGGCGCATGCCCCACCCAAGCTTGCATCTTCTTTTCCCAATTTTCTTCGCACCAAATTTCAAACTTCTCGCCTTGTCCTACCAAATAGATGGCTTTATCAATTTGCGCAAACTCACGCAGCGTAGCCGGCAACAACATCCGCCCTGTTTTATCCAACTGGATATCAGCGGCATAACCAATAAACATACGCTTGAGCTCTTGGTGCTGCGGGTTAAAGCTCGACAAAGCATTTACTTTCTTGGCTACTTGCTCCCATTCATCAAGAGGATACAAAGACAGACAAGGCTCATAAGTATGACTAGCGGTCACAACCAAGCTGCCCTGCGTACGCACAGCAAGCATCTCACGCAATCGCGTCGGCAAGGCGATTCGCCCCTTACCATCAACTTTGATATGATTCGCACCACTAAACACGTCTATTTATCCAAAAATTCCCAATTTATTGCACTTTTTACCACCAAGATCGAATAATAGGTTTCTGACTGCAATAAGTCAAGGTTT